>NZ_WQMP01000008.1:0-14188 GCF_013366855.1 Wolbachia endosymbiont of Madathamugadia hiepei | reverse complement strand
TCTCAATTTGACAAGACTGCTGAGGTTTTTATGGGTTTTTTAAACTTCGTTGGTTCTCTCATATGGCTTCTCTAAAATTTTGTTCACAGAGCCTAAATATCAATTTTATCAAGCAAATTGTTTTGTTTTTGAATAAAACTCCTCATATCTTCACTTTTATGGTATAAGTTCATACAGTTACGTGCTGAAAAGAAACTATTTAATTGTATTTATCTTGTCTAATGCTCGCTGTAAGATAATACATGCAGCAATTTTATCGTCTATTTTTTTCGATTTTGTGATTGATACTCCGGTAATCTTTAGTGTATGGGCTGCAATGAACGTTGACAAGCTTTCATCTTGTAAATATATACTTGCCTTACATTTTTTTATCATTTTGTTTGCGAATTGGATTATGGTTTCACACCACTCACTTTTTTGCTTCTCTATTTCCAGTGGTAGCCCTATTACTATTGACCCGGCTTCATTTTCTTTGAACATCCTGTTTAAATAACCTAAATCTTTACTTATGTTTTTTCTGTGGTACACACTGTGAGCTGTGGCTATGAGCTGCGTTTTATCACTGAATGCTATGCCTATTCGCTTTTCTCCCATGTCAAGACATATTATGCATTTGTCTTTTGGAATAGATTTTAGAAATTCATAAGGATCTCTATGTAGCATCTACTGACATGACAAACACTCATCATAATCGATATCTGTTTTTTGCTGCAATATTTCATTTTTTTTAAATATGTCGTGCGAAACTTTGTCGGCCCTTTGCATTGACTGTGATCTACAGTAATATAAACTTTTTAGGCCTTTTTTCCAAGCAAGCATGTGTATTTTGTGCAAGTAACGTTTATGTACGTTAGCAGGTAGAAACAAGTTTACTGATTGAGATTGGCAAATGTAAGGTGTTCTATCGCTTGCGTGTTCTATAATCCATCTTTGATCAAGCTCATACGCTGTTTTGAATGTCAATCTTTCATGTTCGCTAAGGAAATCTAAGTGTTGCACGGAACCTTCATTTGTTGAAATTGAGGACCATATCTTATCATTGTCTTGATTTTTTTCTGCCAATAGCTTTTGTAAGAATTTGTTTCGCACTACAAATGAACCTGTTAGTGTCTTTTGTGTGAATACGTTTGCTGCATATGGTTCTATTCCAGGGGAAGTATTGCCTGCAATAATAGAAATTGAGGCAGTTGGGGCAATAGCAAGCTTATGTGTAAATCTTTCCATTAGATTGATTTCTTTAGCGTCAAGGCATGCTCCCTTTTCCTCTGCTAATTTTTTAGAAACCATATCTGCCTGCTCACGTAAATACTTAAATATTTTTTTATTCCACTGTTGTGCTGTTACTGATTCAAAAGGAACCATTTTACTTTGTAAAAATGAGTGAAAGCCCATAACACCAAGACCGATACTACGCTCTCTTGTTGCAGAATATTTTGCTCGCTGTATTTCATCTGGTGCTTTATTTATGAAATCCTCTAATACATTGTCAAGAAAACGCATTATATCTTCTATGAAGAGTTCATTGTCTTTCCATTCTTCGTAGTATTCAAGATTCACTGATGATAGACAACACACAGCAGTGCGCGATTTGTTTAAATGATCATAACCTGTAGTTAAAGTGATTTCACTGCACAGATTTGACATTTTGATGTCTAGATTGAGTTTTTTGTAAGACTCTGGCTTATTATTATTCGTTGCATCAAGAAAAATAATGTAAGGTTCTCCAGTTTCAATTCTTGCTGTTAATATTTTGATCCATATATCACGCGCCTTGACGGTTGAGATAACTTTGTTATTGTGAGGACTAATTAAATCCCATTCTCTATCATTCTCAACAGCTTGCATGAATTTATCATTTACTATCACGGCATGATGTATATTTAATGCTTTACGATTTGGATCACCCCCCGTTGGCTTGCGTATATCGAGAAACTCTTCTATCTCTGGATGGGATACAGGAAGATAAACTGCTGAACTTCCTCTTCTTAAGGACCCTTGACTGATTGCAAGCGTTAGAGCATTTTGCACCACAATAAATGGCACAATTCCAGATGTTTTACCGCTGCCCTTTACACTTTCACCAATTGAACGTAGATTTCCCCAGTAACTACCTATGCCTCCTCCACGTGCAGCAAGCCAAACATTTTCGTTCCATAAATCAACTATTCCCTGCAAGCTGTCTTCAGTTTCGTTGAGAAAACAAGAGATAGGCAACCCTCTTTTGGTACCACCATTGCTAAGTATTGGTGTTGAAGGCATGAACCACAAGTTGCTCATGTAATCATAAAGACGCTGCGCATGCTCTTTATTGTCAGAATAATAGCTGGCAATGCGTATGAAAAGATCTTGATAACTTTCATTTTCTATCAGATACCTATCCGATAGAACTGCTTTTCCAAAATTGGTTAATTTACCGTTTTTTTCGTGATTAATAGTGATACTACTCATAAATTCCTCTTTTATTTCATTGTATATAGATACTGCTTTGAGCAATAGTGATCTTTAAGCTGGGCTCTTCGGTTTTTTTGTGGATGCTGTAGCGCGAACAAGATACCATTAACCTGACTTCCATATATTTTACAGTAACTCATATAACTTATTTGCATATTTATTTCTTTTGCAACGTGTTGGACATAACTTTCTGAGTGGCAAAAGTAATCTCCTTTATTTACAAAGTCAATACCCTCACCTTCCTTTCTTCTTATTAAGCATATGATTGCTCCTTTTTTGCTCATAAATCCTTTTGCTAGTTCCAATTCTGCTCGGAAGTCATGTAGATAATGTAACACTTCGGCAAAAATAATGACATCATACAAATAATTTCTTTCTTGTGTAAGGAAATCTGTCATTTCCATGTGTATTAACTCATTATAAACAGGTTTACCTTTTATAAAGCATCCTCTGGCAATGTTTAGCATTCTGTTTGAAATGTCAACTCCTGTTATGCAATTTCCAGTATTGTGTATTTTTAAAAAATGACCACATATCCCAGTTCCACAACCAAGATCAAGTATGTTGAGTGCAGAAGTGGAGTTATTAAAGATTTCTGTAATTACCATGTGCACAAGTTCATGTCCTCTGTATTGTTTAGCAATTAACCAATGCTCAACAAAATACTCGCCAGTGTAATCAAAATACTGTTTTATGAGATTTTTGGGCAATTTTGTGATCGATGCTGGGTTTGTCATTTTGTTTATGTAGTAAGAAGCTTCTTCATAGTTACTGTCTAGTTTTAGTGTCTTTGTTAAATAGGTATGAGCTTTATTAATATTTCCCATTGCAAAATGACACCTTCCAATGTTGTACCAAATTACGGATAAATTGGAGTAGAATATGCTGATCAACCAAAATCTTAGCTTTGCATCTGGTATGTGACCTTTATAGAAGTGATATAAACCAATTTCAATGTTGGTGTTTAATAGGTTTTTGGACTTTTCGAAAAGTGCTGTTGCTTCTCTATAGAGATTATTGTATTGATTTACAGCGAATTGTTTGGTCTTCTTAATATTAAACATACCGATTAACTTGCGAATAAAACTTAAAATAACACTTATAAAGGATAAATTGCCTTTCATATTTTAGATACCCTTGGTGCTTACTATCATTTTTGAGTAGACCTGATTTTTAAAGCATTTTATATTATGGAATATTTTTTTCATTGATCTTTAATTGCATATAATTCTGCTTTAACACTCACTTAAATTATAAATTTTACCTACTTAGGATTACAAGTATATTATTATTGTTGCTAATGTAAGTAAATATTTTGTGTAAAAAAGCGTTGACATATTGCTTATTAGTTTCTAACATGTAAGAAGTTAATTTGATTTTTAGATGTTTGACAAGTTTTATGGTAGAGATTAATTTAATCTCAATTCAATTTCAATAATATTTAACTCTGCATATTCTGCATATAGTCGAGTAAATAAATTATTAAGAGCACTTGATGGATGCCTTGGCGTTAAGAGGCGATGAAGGACGTGGCAGGCTGCGATAAGCTGCGGGGAATTGTCAACAGGTTTTGATCCGCAGATTTCCGAATGGGGAAACCCAGCTAGTTAAGCTAGTTATTGCATATTAAATCAATATGCAAAGCAAACTTGGTGAACTGAAATATCTAAGTAACCAAAGGAAAAGAAATCAACTGAGATTCTGTTAGTAGTGACGAGCGGAAGCGGAAAAGGCTAGTGGTTTAAGAATAAGAATTAGAATACTCTGGAAAGAGTAACCATAGAAGGTGATAGTCCTGTATAAGTAGAAAGTTTTTAAATCCTCGAGTAGAGCGGGACACGTGAAATCCTGTTTGAATATGGGGGGACCATCCTCCAAGCCTAAATACTCCTTAGCGACCAATAGTGAACAAGTACCGTGAGGGAAAGGTGAAAAGAACCCCGGGAGGGGAGTGAAATAGAATCTGAAATCGAGTGCTTACAAACAGTTGGAGCTCTATGTTTTTGCTACAAGAGCAATCTTGTAGCTGGTTTACATTAGAGTGACAGCGTACCTTTTGCATAATGGGTCAGCGAGTTAATCTATAGAGCAAGCTTAAGCCGTTAGGTGTAGGCATAGCGAAAGCGAGTCTGAATAAGGCGTTTTAGTTTTATGGATTAGACCCGAAACCAAGTGATCTAGTCATGGCCAGATTGAAGGTGTGGTAAAACACACTGGAGGATCGAACCAGTTAATGTTGCAACATTATTGGATGAGTTGTGATTAGGGGTGAAAGGCCAATCAAACTTGGAAATAGCTGGTTCTCCGCGAAATCTATTTAGGTAGAGCGTTGTATGTATGTTGTTGGGGGTAGAGCACTGGATAGACTAGGGGGACTCACCGTCTTACCAAATCTAACTAAACTCCGAATACCAATAATTAATTATACAACAGACACACTGCGGGTGCTAAGTCCGTGGTGAAAAGGGAAACAACCCAGATCACTATTTAAGGTCCCAAAATTACAGCTAAGTGGGGAAGGAAGTAGAAAAACCATTACAGCTAGGAGGTTGGCTTGGAAGCAGCCATCCTTTAAAGAAAGCGTAACAGCTCACTTGTCTAAATAAGTTTTTCTGCGCTGAAAATGTACCGGGGCTAAAGCTGTATACCGAAGATGTGAGTGCTTATTGATTCCGATCAATAGGTGCGGTAGCGGAGCGTTCTGTAAGTCTGTGAAGGTAGTTTGTGAAAACTGCTGGAGATATCAGAAGTGAGAATGCTGACATAAGTAGCGTAAAAGAGTGTGAAAAACACTCTCACCAAAAATCTAAGGGTTCCTACGTTAAGTTAATCTGCGTAGGGTTAGTCGGTTCCTAAGGCGAGTCCGTAAAGGAGTAGTCGATGGCAATCAGGTTAATATTCCTGAACCTCTTAAGTGTGACGGGTTTTGTATTTGTATAGGTCTGATTGGATTGACCTATGCTTAAAAGAAGCTCCAGGAAATAGCACTTATATTCATGAGACCGTACCGTAAACCGACACTGGTGGATGAGTAGAGTATACTAAGGTGTTGAAAGAATGATGTTGAAGGAACTCGGCAAATTGTACCTGTAACTTCGGAAGAAGGGTAACCTGCTTTTAGGCAACTATTAGTAGGTGGCACAGAATAGGGAGTAGCGACTGTTTACTAAAAACACAGGACTCTGCAAACACGTAAGTGGAAGTATAGGGTCTGACGCCTGCCCGGTGCTGGAAGGTTAATAAGAGGGGTGCGAGCTCTAAATTGAAGCCCCAGTAAACGGCGGCCGTAACACTGACGGTCCTAAGGTAGCGAAATTCCTTGTCGGGTAAGTTCCGACCCGCACGAATGGCGTAACGATTTCTCCACTGTCTCCAACATCAATTCAGCGAAATTGAATTCCCCGTGCAGATGCGGGGTACCCGCGGTTAGACGAAGAGACCCCGTGCACCTTTACTATAGCTTTACATTGTTATTAAAAATGTAATGTGCAGGATAGGTGGGAGACTTTGAAGTTATGGCGCTAGCTGTAATGGAGTCAACCTTGAGATACCACCCTTTACATTTTTGATACCTAACTATGTTTCATTATCTGGAACTAGGACATTGTATGGTGGGTAGTTTGACTGGGGCGGTCGCCTCCTAAAAAGTAACGGAGGCGTGCGAAGGTAAGCTAAAGCTGGTCGGAAATCAGCTTGATAGTATAATGGCATAAGCTTGCCTGACTGCGAGGCTGACAAGCCAAGCAGAGACGAAAGTCGGTCATAGTGATCCGGTGATTCTGTATGGAAGGGTCATCGCTCAACGGATAAAAGGTACGCCGGGGATAACAGGCTGATGGTGTTCAAGAGTTCATATCGACGACACCGTTTGGCACCTCGATGTCGACTCATCACATCCTGGGGCTGGAGAAGGTCCCAAGGGTTCGGCTGTTCGCCGATTAAAGTGATACGTGAGTTGGGTTTAGAACGTCGTGAGACAGTTCGGTTTCTATCTGCCGTGGGTGAAGGAAATTTGAGAAGATCTAACTCTAGTACGAGAGGACCGAGATGGATATACCTCTGGTGTACCAGCTGTTATGCCAATAGCATTGCTGGGTAGCTATGTATAGATGGGATAATTGCTGAAAGCATATAAGCAAGAAACCCTCTTCAAAAAGATTTCCCAATTAAGGCCGTGGAAGACTACCACGTTGATAGGCTAGGTGTGGAAGCATGGTAACATGTGAAGCTAACTAGTACTAATAGCTTGATTGATTTATTTGCTTTCTATGTGTGCATATGCAGTGTTAAATATTAAATTGAATTTATTGAATTAGAGATTTTTATTAACTTGGTGGCTATAGCAAAAATGAAACACCCGATTCCATCTCGAACTCGGAAGTGAAACTTTTTAGCGCTGATGGTACTTGCAAAGGGAGAGTAGGTTCCTGCCAAGTTTATAAAAATTTCTTTATCAATTAAGTGGCAAGCGTACTTTTATTTTAATTCCCTTATTTTGCTATTGTTTTTTAAATCTTTACTTTAGCTGCGTTGCCTTTTCTTCCTTATATGTTTATCGTTTTCTATATCATCTAACATTGTTCCTACTTTTCCTAGTTGATTTCCTTTTGAAGGGGAATGACTGATCTCTGGTAATATTGCATTATTCTTCACACTCTTTAATAATACTTCTTGTTGAAGAAATGCTGATTCCCAATCTATCCGTGTTCCTTTTTCTCTAGAGGGAAATAAGGGCTTATACATCTCACCAAAGCTTATATTATTTACTTCATTTATGTGCTCTATCATTCACCACACCCGTTAACTATTTTTAAAAATTTTACCTATGTTATCATAAATAATATAGTTGTAAATACCTTAATTGAGATTTTTTTTAGGCAAATAGTTAGATCTTTCTGTAAGTTTTTATAACTTGCTTGCATAATATTTCTATGAGTCAATATTATGTAATAGTATCCTACGTTATTTATATTTAGAATGATGAATCTGGCAAGTGCCCGTAATCGTCTTTTGATTTTGTTTCTTTTTGCTGCTTTTCCAGCTTTTTTACTGATAACTAGACCTATTCTAATAGTGTAAATATACTTTTCGGGCTCTTTCTCTTTTATGGCATATAACGATATGTAGAGCCCACGATAAAAAAGACTACCAGTTGCTAGCTTATTTTTAAAAGCAAATGAAAACTCTTTTTTTTTATGCTCGATAACTTAATTATGCACATAGTTTTTTGCATCCTAATGAGCGACGCCTATTGAGAATTTTCCTTCCAGCCCTTGTTGTCATACGTGAGCGGAAGCCGTGCCTGCGCTTTCTTATCAAATTTTTCGGTTGAAATGTTCTCTTCATTGTTTTTATAAATATAATTAGTTATTTTAATTTATTTTACTTTATTGTCAAATGATGGTTGCATTATATTTTGATAATCTTAAAGTTGTATTCTCGTAAAATAAGATTCGATAGATGAATTCGTTGGCAATAATTCTTTCTATACCTACGCTACTAATTCTTTTATTTTGCTTTAAGCAAGTGGATAAGGTTAAATCTTATTTATATCTCAGTTGTATATGGATGTTAACTTGGTTATTAATAATCTGTAACAATTGTTTTATAACTTCCATTTCTATAGCGTTACTTTTTTTCGTGTTTGCTTTTATATTTAAAAGCAAAAGAAATAAGATAATCAAATTTTCACTGTTTGTGGCTCTAGCCATATCGTTTTTTATCACTTTATTTATAATGTTATCTATTCTTACCCAATCTGTTAATTTTTTTAAAGAAGTAGCTATTTCAGAATTCTTGCTTTGCTTGAAATGGAGCCATAATGTTGTAACTATCAATGGAGAAAAAATAGGATGTTTCGGTATAACCCCGCTTTTGGTTGGCACGTTGGTTATAACTATTGTAGCAATGCTGGTTGCTGTTCCGCTTGGTTTGTTTTCTGCAATATATATTAGTGAATATGCGAGTGGGAAAGTGCGTTACATTGTTAATACAACTTTGCAAGTTTTATCTGCTATTCCCACAGTCGTGTATGGATATTTCTCAGTTGTATTTTTATCCTCTTCTGTGAAACAGATAGCAAGTTTTTTTGGTTTGAATATACACTCAGAGAGTGCCTTAGTTGCTGGTTTATCGATAGGGATAATGATTCTTCCTCTTATTATTTCTTTATTGGAAGACGCAGTCAGGTCTGTTCCAAAGAGCTTACGCTATGGCTTTATGGCATTGGGAGCCACTCCAGCAGAAACTATATGGCATATAACAATACCTTATGCAATGCCGACAATTTTAAGTGCAATCTTGTTGTCAATTTCGAGAGCGATAGGTGAAACAATGATTGTGCTGATGGCTGTGGGAATCAACTCAAACTTGGCTTTTAATCCTCTCAATTCAGTTACTACTATTACTGTACAGATTGCTACATTACTTACCGGAGACCAGGATTTTAGTAGTGTACAAACTCTTGCTGCTTATGCACTTAGTTTAGTGTTATTTATTATTACTTGGCTCTTAAATGCGTTTGCACTTTTCATAATAAAGCGTAATTAGCAAATGTTGTTGCAAAATTTCTATTAATAATATAAGATTTATTTTCTTTAGGAGTTCTTTGGGAACTTTTTTATAAAATTGTAGTGTTAGGTGATAAAAGTAAAGAAATGAATATAGGTAGAACGGTTAAGGTAACTCAAGCAGTTGTTGATTTAAAATTTGAAGGCGAGCTACCTAAAATATTTAATGCTTTAAAAAGCAAACTAAAATATAAGGGCAAGGAGCTGGTTTTAGAAGTTTCACAGCATATAGGTGACAATATAGTCCGTTGTATTGCTATGGATAGCACAGATGGTGTATCAAGAGATGATGAATTTGTTGATACAGGTGCACCAATATCAATTCCGGTTGGACGTTCAACTTTAGGGAGAATCTTTAATGTTGTAGGAGAGCTTATAGATGAGTGTGGTCCGCTGAAAGGAAAGTATGATTTAGAACCTATACACAGAGCGCCTCCAAGTTTTACTGAGCAGAGGATACAGGAAGAAGTTTTAGTTACAGGAATAAAAGTTATAGATCTTCTTGCACCTTACCTTAAAGGAGGAAAAATTGGTTTATTTGGTGGAGCTGGTGTTGGTAAAACAGTTCTGATAATGGAATTGATTAACAATATAGCAAAAGCTCATAAAGGATTTTCTGTGTTTGCCGGAGTAGGAGAGAGAACACGTGAAGGTAATGACCTTTATCACGAGATGATCACTTCAAATGTAATAGACATAAATGAGCATGAAAAATCTCAAGCTGTTTTGGTTTATGGTCAGATGAATGAGCCTCCCGGGGCAAGGGCTAGGGTTGCTTTAACAGCTTTAACTATGGCAGAGTATTTTCGTGATCGTGAAAACCAAGATGTTTTATTTTTTGTGGATAATATCTTCCGTTTTACACAAGCTGGTTCTGAAGTTTCTGCTTTACTTGGAAGAATACCTTCAGCTGTTGGTTATCAGCCAACCCTTGCAACCGATATGGGTGCAATGCAAGAGAGAATAGCTTCAACTACTTCAGGTTCCATTACTTCTGTGCAAGCTATATATGTTCCTGCGGATGATTTGACTGATCCAGCTCCTGCAACTACGTTTTCTCACCTTGATGCAACCACAGTGTTATCAAGGCAAATAGCTGAAATGGGGATATACCCTGCTGTTGATCCACTTGATTCAACTTCTCAGTCTTTGTCTGCTGAAATCATTGGTGAAGAGCATTATAAGGTGGCTTCTGAGGTGAAGCGTATATTCCAAACTTATAAATCACTGCAAGATATTATTGTAATACTTGGTATGGATGAACTATCTGATGAGGATAAAATTGTTGTTAATAGGGCTCGTAAAATTCAGAAGTTTCTTTCTCAACCTTTTCACGTTGCAGAGGCATTTACTGGCATGCCTGGCAAATTCGTTTCACTTTCCGATACTGTTTCTAGCTTTAAAGGGATTGTTGAAGGCAAGTATGATCACTTGCCAGAAGCTGCCTTTTATATGGTGGGAAATATAGACGAAGCAATACAAAAGGCTGAATTAATAGAGGCTGAAACTAAAGTTGGAGCTAAAAATTAAAGATTATGAATACCTTTAAAGTACAACTTTTTTCTCCTGATAATCAAATTTCATTCAATAAAGTGACTTCTCTTTCAATAAATGGGCTTGAAGGGGAGCTTATGGTTTTAGCTCACCATTCTCCTTACCTAATTTATTTATTGCCTGGTATAATTACTGTTAAAATGAGTAACCAAAAAAAAGAAAAAGTTGTGGTTGATAATGGTGTGTTGGAAGTTGCAGATAACAATTGTAGCATTATGACGAACCAAGTTCAGATTTTTGATCATGTAATTCATGATGAGGAATCGTTGAAGAGCAAAAGAATTGGTATATGTTTAAGTTATCTTAATGAGAAACATCTTTCTTAGCTGCTTTAGGCAAAAAATCAATTATCATTCAAATGGCTGTAAAATTGTTGCTCCAAATGCTCTTTTTTCGTTATTCCAGAAACTCCAAGGTGTCATCCCAGTGCTCCGACACTGGGATCTATTTCGCAAACCAATAGGTTTCTTGCATTACCCCCTATCATTCCAGTGCATGACGCTGGAACCTGTTTTCTTTTTTTTCTGGATTCCAGTGTCACGTGCACAACTGTACAAGCATTGTGGTTTGAGACTACCAGGCGGGTGTCATCCCAGTGCCCAGACACTGGGATCCAGAAAAATTGATCGTAAACAAGCGCACTACACAACATTTTCGATGAAATTAACAAAAAACTGGATTCCAGTGTCACGCACTGGAATGACAATGTCTGCTACGCAAATTACCTACAAATCACAATGTTCGTACAGTTGTGCGTCACGCGCTGGAATGACACTAAAGGGTGGGCTACTGGTTTTTCATGTAAACAATGGTATGCAAGGAGTTTAATGGCAAGATTTTGCAAAGATATTTTTTTTATGAGAGGTTAGTATGGAAATTTTTCTTGATAGCGTTGATTTAAATGAAATTAAAGAACTAAAAGAGTTCATTGATGGCATAACAACCAATCCTTCTTTGATAGCAAAATCTGGGCGTAAAGATAAATATGAAGATTTAATAAGTGAGATATGCTCTATTATAGAAGGGCCTGTTAGTGTAGAAGTTGTTGCGGATAACCATGAAGATATGATCAAAGAAGGTCTTAAGTTAGCGAAAATCGCTAGCAATATCGTAATCAAACTGCCTCTTACACATGAAGGATTAATTTCTTGTAAAAAGTTGTGGACAGAACATAAAATACCTGTTAACATCACATTATGTTTTTCTCCTGGACAAGCACTGCTTGCCGCTAAGGCCGGTGCTTGTTTTATTTCCCCTTTTGTTGGTCGCCTTGATGATATAAGCTATGATGGCTTGTCACTAATAGAAGATATATGCACTATATATTCTAATTACGACTTTGATACCAAAGTTCTTGTTGCATCGGTAAGAAGTCCAACGCATGTAGTAGAAGCCGCAAGGCTTGGTGCTGATTCAATTACTGTGCCAGCGAAAATACTTAGACAATTACTTAACCATCCACTTACCGACCAGGGGCTTGTAATATTTGAACAAGATTGGAATGCAAAACAATAAACGTTTACAAAAACGGGAAAATTTGAGGAGTGAAAGCAAGTTTTGGCGCTAAATCAGAAAGCAGGTTGTTCAAGAGATCTATTGATCGGTTTTTCTTCTTTCACTATTAATAGATTTATAATGCAATTTAGCTTAAATATTCAGTATGAAAAGCCTTGCACTTACTTTACTATTAGCTTCGTTTCCACTCTTAGCATCATTTACAAGCACTGAGGGCATCAAAGAAAATTGCGATTACGAATATTACCCTAAATTGGATCATCGTTCTGCAGATGAACCGTGCACTATAAAGCGAAATTATTACAGATACGGTGAGAAATTAAAAATGTTAGCAGACGAGAGAATAAAGGAGATAAAGGAAACTGCTTTAAACATTGGTAATAAAACTAGTGATTTATAAATTTACCATTTCTTCTAGTTTTACTATTCTTTCAAACTCTTTTTCAATGAGCAGCTCAAGCTTCAATGCCGCTTCTTTTAGGGTGATATTTTCTTTGTAAGCAAGTTTGGCTATTTTTGCTGCATTGTCATATCCTATATGCGTATTTAATATAGTGACCAACATTAATGACTGATTCAGCAGATCTTTTATTCTCTTTTCATTTGCCTTAATGCCAATCACACATTTTTCTGTGAAATTTAAACTTGCGTCAGCTAAAAGTCTTATAGACTGTAAAACATTGTAAATTATTACTGGCTTAAACACGTTTAGTTCAAAATGGCCGTTTGAACCACTGATGGTTACAGTAACATGATTTCCCATAACTTGAGCACATACCATAGTTACTGCCTCACATTGAGTTGGATTCACTTTACCTGGCATAATTGAAGAACCTGGCTCGTTTTCTGGCAATATTATTTCTCCAATTCCGCATCTTGGACCAGAACCAAGCAACCTTATATCATTTGCAATTTTCATTAAACTGACCGCTACTGTATTGAGTGCTCCACTTAGCTCAACCAGAGCATCATTTGCTGCTAATGCTTCAAATTTATTTTTTGCTGAAATAAATGGAAGATTGGTAATTTCTGCCACTTCTTTAGCAAAATCTTCAGCAAAGCCTTTTTTAGTATTGAGTCCCGTACCAACCGCAGTGCCACCTTGTGCAAGCTCATACACATTGTTCAGAGCTGATTTTATTCTTTCTATTCCCTTTTTAATTTGAACTGCATAGCCAGAAAACTCCTGTCCCAGTGTCAGAGGCGTTGCGTCTTGCAAATGAGTACGCCCTACTTTTATTATATTTTTAAATTCCTGAACCTTATCATTCAATGCCTTATGTAGCACTTCAAGACTTGGAGTGAGAGAACAATTTATCTGCTTTGCTGCTGCTATGTGCATTGCTGTTGGAAAAGTGTCATTTGATGACTGGCCAAAATTCACATGGTCGTTTGGGTGTACTGGAGACTTGCTGCCCAAATCACCGCTCAAAATTTCTATTGCGCGATTGCTGATCACTTCATTCATGTTCATGTTGGTTTGAGTTCCAGATCCAGTTTGCCACACGACAAGTGGAAATTCGTCGTTAAATTTGCCGTCTATTACCTCCTGTGCAGTTGTGCAGATTGCACTTCCTACTTTTTCATCTATAGCACTATGCTTCATATTCACATGTGCTGCTGCAAGTTTTACTATTGCTAACGCTTCAATTATAGGCTCTGGCATCTTTTCCGTGCCAATTTTAAAATTTTCCAAAGAACGCTGTGTTTGCGCTCCCCAATAATGTTCACCTGGTACTTTTATTTCCCCTAAGCTGTCTAATTCTACTCTGGTTTTTTTATCCATCTCTTTCTCCTTGATGTCATACAAATAGCTGAAACTGTAATCCAGTTTCACTACATAAATTTTTCATGTTAATATCTCCACTTTTTGGTTAGTTAAATCATACTGTATTGTATCTTAAACTGCAACTAACCTTTAGCTATAAACATTTAAGAAATTTACCAAGCGAGAAAAAAAGCAAAAGGAGCCCCGTTGGTGGCTAATTATTTATATTAACTTTATAAATTGGCGTTTTTTTATTCTTAACGTTTAAAATTAGATCAGTTGCGGTTTAAAAGCAGCTAGATTAGACGTTAAGAATAAAAAAATGCTAATT
>NZ_WQMP01000197.1:0-1098 GCF_013366855.1 Wolbachia endosymbiont of Madathamugadia hiepei | reverse complement strand
TTTGACAAGACTGCTGAGGTTTTTATGGGTTTTTTAAACTTCGTTGGTTCTCTCATATGGCTTCTCTAAAATTTTGTTCACAGAGCCTAAAGCAAAGCGAATTAGCACGAACTATGCTATCACCTGGTAATGGTGGAATGTTGTCTATAGAGCAATGCGATAGTACAAGACGAAATGAAATCTCATCATAGGTGGTAGTGGAAGATCACTCTTACAGTAATTCACTTTACCAGTGGTAAAGTAATACCGCACTGCTTCATATACTTTCCTTTCATGTCATCATATGATTTTTCACACTCGCTTTCACCACTTAAAAACACAAATTGGCACGCTCCTTCATTAGCGTAAATTTTTGCAGGAAGTGGAGTAGTGTTTGAGAATTCGAGTGTGACATGACCTTCCCATCCAGGCTCCAAAGGAGTAACGTTTACTATAATCCCACACCTTGCATAAGTTGATTTACCAACACAAATAACTAGTATATTCCTTAGTATACGAAAATATTCAACTGTACTTGCAAGTGCAAAGCTGTTTGGCGGAATTATGCATATATCTGTTTCCTTATCTATAAAACTATTCTCGGAAAAATTCTTAGGATCCACCACGGCTGAATTAACGTTAGTAAAAATCTTGAATTTATTGCCAACTCTCGCGTCATACCCATAAGATGATAGTCCAAAAGATATAACACCTTTACTGCTTTTGTGATCCACAAAAGGCTCTATCATTCCAAAATTTTCAGCTTTTTCTTTTATCCATTTATCTGGCATAACCGCCATAATTGTCCTATAAAGTTGTGTAATACTTACAATAATATAAAATAAAATTTAAATGTAAACTACAGACCTAGGCTCTGTGAACAAAATTTCGTCATGAGAAAATAAGGAAAAATGTAGCAAAAACTGGTAGTTTAACTTAGTCTCTGTGAACAAAATTTTAGAGAAGCCATATGAGAGAACCAACGAAGTTTAAAAAACCCATAAAAACCTCAGCAGTCTTGTCAAATTGAGAAAAAACACCTCTAAAGTTCTTGATTTTTCCAAAGAAGCATTCAATCAAATGCCGCTCTTTATAAAGATGTTTGTCGTAGTCTCTCTT
>NZ_WQMP01000007.1:0-14466 GCF_013366855.1 Wolbachia endosymbiont of Madathamugadia hiepei | reverse complement strand
TATATAAAAGGGTTTAAAGTTTTCATATCTAGATTGATGATATAATAGGATTATTGTTATAATTTCAGAATACGTTATTGCGGGTATTCTTATAGGTTTTTTACCATTAGCTAGTAGTCTACTTGCAAAGTTCTCATCTATTATTTTACAATAATCATCTACAAAACAGAATAACTCTGCTATATTCTTATGCATTGGGTAACCTCTTATTGTTGCTAAAATACTGGAGTTTACCCTATTTCTCTCTCTACTCTCTTTCTAATCCATAGTTAGCGTATAAAGGCTTATTTTCTCCAAAGAGCAACATGCCTTAAGATTTACTAGCAAAATGGAAAGTAAGACCAGCCTCTATACCACGTATAGTAAACAATCCATCGTCTATGCTTATACCTTCACTGTGTAACTTCACATTTGTTGTTTTTTTACCTTTATTAAGTACCGATATTTTTCTTTCACCTGGTTGTCTTGGTTGTTGTTCTTCCACTTCTCCCAACAGGTTTGCTTTTAGTTCATGGTTCGCACCAAAAGCACCAAAATGTCTATATCCAACATGCATATTTACACTTTCATTTATGGAATAATTAAGACCAGCTTTTAATTGATATGCGGGTCTTATTGACGCCTCTCCAAATATCTTCACCCTTGTTAAACCGACCCCAGCTCCAACATAAGGCGAAAAAGAGAAACTGTCATTCTTCAAATGATAGTAGGCATTGGCCATCACAGATGTGTTTTCAATTTGGTCATTATCGACTGTAGCAGCATACACATAATTGCTGCCACTGATTGTTTTTATGTACGATACACCCATTTGATTGCCTTTTAATCCGACATTATCAGCTTTTACAGAAGAATGCATCGCTTCTAATTCAGCTCTATAGCTGTTGTTACCCAATTCTCCTTCATAACCAAACGCTACACCTCCAGCAAAAGGTGGATTATATTCTCTTTTGTATTCACTCGGTTTTTTACCCTTCACTTTGCCTCGAATGTACGCTTCATTTATAGTGAAATGTGCAGCCTTTCCAGTTTCTTCAGCTCCTGATGTTTGTTTTACCTCAAGTGAACCTATGCTATTTAAAAATTGGCCGTGATATCCACCACCGAAGTAAAATCCCTCTGTTTCGCTTGCAAAAGACTGTTGTGACAACAATAAAGCAAATGCTGTAACTGCTAATGCTTTTTTATTACTCATTTTACTACTCCCCTAACTTAAAGTAGATAATTTAATACTAATTAATTAAAGATGGCTTAATGTGAAAAGCTTAATGATTTGCATAACTTGTTTTCTGAGCAAAAAAAATAGGCAAAATTAACCTTTATCTTCGGCTTTGTTGTCATTTTTTAATTCGTCGTTAATATCTTCATCATCAAATTCATCCTCTTTGTCATCAAACCCATCATTGTCTCTTTCCTCTTTAAATTTATCACCACCTTCAAATTCATCCTCTTCATCATCAAACCCGTCATCTTCTTCATCTTCAAACTTGTCGTCAACATATTCATCATCAAGATCTTCCTCTTTAAGCTCATTGTTAATCTCTGATTCATCATATACTGCATCTTCGGTTTGAGTTTCAACAGGATAATCAGCAGCGCTAGGCCCTGCGATAGCATTATTCTCTTCTTTACTAATTTTATCTTCGTTAGTAGCAGAAAAAACTTTATTTGGGTCATATGGCTCTTGTGTAGGCACAAAAGTTGATTTGTGCAGCTTCCTCGTAAAGGTGCTATCACTGTAGTACAAAATCTTCTTTGATTTAATTGGATAAGTCGACTCTATTAAAATTATCTGCTCATCACGTGGCAACATAATAATTTCTTGAGGCAGCAGCAACGCTCTCTGTGTCTCAGAGATATGCAACGATCTTGAAGCAGGATTCAAATCTAAAAATTTAGGTTTGTTCAACGATTCTTGTTGCACAGTTTTGTTCCCTATAAGTTGCGATATTAAGTTAGCCGTCTCAATGTTATTGGCTGCAAAAGTTATTCTATACGTCGAGTTTGATAAAAAGGAGTTCATTCCTGCCTCTTCGTATATTCCTTTGAGCTGTTCAGTGTCTTGAACAATTAAGAATAATCTGACTCTGTAACCACGAAAATATGCGATGCCAGTTTGAAATTGCTCCATTTTTCCAAGTGTTGGAAACTCGTCCATCAAAAACAATACACCATAAGGCTCATCATCCGGTGGCAATTTTCTACACAAAAACTCAGTTGCTTGCTGGTAGAAAACCTGCATTAAAGGTCTTAATCTAGTTAAGTTATCAGGAGTTAAGCCAACATAAACTGTAGTTTTCTTCTTTTTAAAATCTAAAATATTAAAATCACTTGTCGCCGTTGCAGTATCAATCAATGGGTTTGCCCACAATTCAAGCGACGAGTTCATGGTTGAAACGACACCTGATCTCTCTTTGTCAGCTTTTTGCAAAAAAGCTGCAATGTTCATGTACGCCACAGGGTGTATTATTTTACCCATTGTATCAAGAGCAACAGCGAGATTATAAACCACGTCATCACTACGCATCGTACGCACAACTTCACCAAAAGATTTAACTTTCTCTGGTGCAGCAAGTAAGTACAATACTACTCCAACAAACAAGCTTCTTGCTTCATTTTGCCAAAAGTCTTGTTCAGGCATGATTAGGTTAGATATTTTCTGCACATCATCAACCATCTGTCCGGGTTTTTCACTAATCCATTGTAGCGGATTATAACAGTGGCTTATTCCATCTGGCTGTGCTGGATTCCACACATATACCTTTTGCTTCTGCCGTTCTCGCCAACCACTTGTTATTTCATAGTTTTCTAATTTTATGTCGTGTACAATTACCGAGTCAGTCCAAAATAATAAATTAGGAATTACAAAGCCAACACCTTTACCCGAACCTGTAGGAGCAAACAGCAATGCATGTTGAAACCCTTCAGCAATAAAGTAGCCCCTTTTATCTTTACCAAGCAATAACCCTTTTTTGCTTCTTAACCCGGCTTTTCTTATGTCTTTCTCTGATGCCCACTTTGAATCTCCGTGTAGTGATTCTTTCTTTTTAAATGGCCGCCATTCAACTATCCTCTCCCTTAAATTCCACAAAATAATCATCAAGACAACGATAGGCAGCGCAGAAGATACAACCAACTTAATTTTGAGCTCAAGGCTGTACAACTCTGGATGATGCCAACTATATTGTATATGATCAAAAATTGTTGGCCAAAGAGCTTGAGGAAAAGGCGTCAAGCTAGGGTTAATTGCTTTAAAATCCACACCATCTGGACCATCAACAAATAGGTAAAACAATACACCAGATAAATAGAAACAAAATTCTAGTACACTGAAAGCTACAACCCCTCCCATTAGAATGTTGCGTAGATGATTTCCATTACTCATAAACTACTTTTCCTCATTATGTATAAATTTAAGCATTTTCATCCGATGATCTAGTAAATAATATTTCAGAAATGCTTCTTTTCCCCCCACTGGTTCTTTTTAGCTGGATAACAATATTGATTACATTTCTGATGTATGGCATGATTTGATCTGGAGGAATGCCAAGATTTGCTTGCATGACCATCAGTTTTATTTGCTCAAGGGCCATTGCTGGACTATCCGCATGAAGGGTTGATATTGATCCTGGGTGACCAGTGTTTATTGCCCTAAGAAAGCTAAAAGCTTCCGCTCCACGGAGCTCACCAACTATTATTCTATCTGGTCTTAAACGTAAGCATGCTTCTATCAAATCTTGAGTGGTCACTTTGGCCCTGCCCTGCCCTCCTTTAGAGGCAATCAAATGTACTCTATTGGGGTGATCGTTCAAAACGATTTCCCTCGCATCCTCAACAGTAATAATTCTTTCTTCAGCTGGAATGGTACGCAAAGTTGCGTTAGTGAAAGTAGTTTTACCAGTAGAAGTTCCGCCACTGATTATGATGTTTTTTTTATTTATTACAGCGTATTCTAAAAACTCTCTTATTCTCCTTTGCTTTAACAGCGAATCCAGGTGACGATCCACTGGATCATCAGTTACTTCTATAACAGTTTCAGAAAAAGCCCCCATCTTTTCATAATCATCCAATGCTAATTGCATGGTAGAAGGTTTACGAATTGACATGACTACTTTATCAGACTCACATGCCGGTGGAAATACTATCTGTATACGATAACCATTTGGTAATGTAGCTGAAAGCAGCGGTGCTTCCTCGCTAAGTTTTTGTTCTGTAGCTTGAGCAATCAATCTGCTAAGAGATTTTAAATGGTTAAGGTCGAATATCTCTAATTTTTCACACCTTATTTCACTACGATTTTCAATCCATACTTCCTTTGGCTTATTTATTGATATTTCATTTACACCTTCCTCTTGAAAGATGCCTTGTAATGGCTCTAAATATGTATCAAGTGCAGCATAGTTCATTTTACTGGTTTAATATTGCCTGTGGAGGAAATACTATATCTTGGTTAACAAATACTTTCAACGCGGTGCCTTGATCGACATAAACAGTTGGTTTTTTATCTGTAGATCTTTCGACTATATCTCGCACATCTTTAGAAAAATCATCGATTGATTTGCTAATTGCTTCTTCATAGACAGATTTGCTTCCTTGTCTCCGCAATAATTGCTTTACATCCTCCAAAGTTATTTCATCAACCTTACTATTATCAATTGAAGCCAAACCTAGGTCTTTTACTACTTGCTTAAATATCTCAACTAGGCTCCGTTCATTAGGCGCACTCTTAATTTTCCTAATAGCTCCAAGCCCAAGTTTCCACTTATCATCCTTTGCATCTTTCTTAGAAACGTCTTTCTTGCCAATAATATCCTTAAGGGGAGAGATATCTATTTCAGTTGCAGTGATAGCTCTCACCGCATCCATAGGAGTTAGAGTATCAACAAGATTAGAAGCCTTTTGTCCTATAACAGCTGACCCAATCGAAACACCTGCAAGCAATATTGAAGAAAACAATGCGCTTGCTATTTTATTATCAACTATGCCAGCTACTCCTGCTCTACCAAGCTCATCGGTGCCAGGTGATGAAATAGCAATATCTATCCCGTGAGAAAGAATGATCCTATTCCAGTTTATATTTATGCGAGCTCTTGCAACATTCGACTCAAATGAATAGCCACCTATCAATCTTGAACCCCTGGGTATTAAAACCGTATCACCAGTCTCTGCATAAACATTACTACTAACCACAGCACGTAGCGTTCCTTGCAGATCAGAACTTATTGCAGTTTCAAGAACAGCGTCAATAATTTTACCCTGAGTAATAATAAACCCAGGTTTCCCCACTTTGGTAGCTACACTCGGCTGTACTGAGGTGTTGGATAAAACGGCATCGGCAGCCTTGTCCTCTTTACCACCACTTGAAATTGCTAACATTTGTGCACCACGTCTGTCTCTAGGATAACCACCTCCACCTATTGTAGGAAACGATGTTGGTAAATTGCTGGTAATATTGCTATGAGGGAAGTTTTGCTTTGGCAAAACAGGTATATTTGACATAGGCGTTTCTTTTGGTTTTTCTTCTTCTTTTTTTACCACTGCTTCTTTTTTAATCTGTTTTACTTCCGGTATAACTTGTGGTGTAGAAATAGGAGGTAAAGATGGTAGATCAGTTATTATCCTTTCATGAACCACGGTATTATCTGGAACTTGTTCCAACTTTCCTTTCAATTCTTGAACATTTTGCTCCGTTTCTTCCTTTCTAATGGTTTCCATATCCTCTTCATCAGAAGAAGGACTAAAATAGAGATAATATATCCCACCAACTAAAAGCACCAAAATAACAACCATTAATGCTCTATGGCCTTGATTAGAGCCAACTGTTACTACATTGCTCTCTATTTCTGACTCATTTTCCGAATTGTTACGCTTTTCTTTACTCATATTACATGTACCACAGCTAAAGTGACCTATTTATAATTTCAACCTCATTATTCTCATAACGCATAAACAATTTCTTATGCACCCCTTTTATTATAACATAACCATCAAATAACAGTCTTTTACAAGGTAATTTAGTTTTACCCTCTTCTGTGAAAATCTGAGGTATTTTGTTGCTGTCTCCAAATTTAAAATAGGTTAAATAGCCATCGTCAAATAACTCAATTGGTATTATATCAGTGTTAACACCTTCATCGATATATGTATAATTGTACTTCGTGTCATTTTCCTGTATTACTCCTTCCGGCTTGTCTACAACATATTGCATTTGAGTAGGCGTTGATACTTCATCTAAATCAACATCAAATTCATCTTCCTCTTGAGGGTAATAAAAACGTACTACATAAGATATATCTTTTTCAGCAGAATAATCGTGACTTATTTTCTCAGTATCGGTATCTGGGTATTTATCGTAGTTTGGTCTTGAGATTAAATCAAAAATGTAATTTCTCTTTTTGGTGGTTGTAATAATCATGTTAGTGCGGCTACTAACTTCAAATGGCATGATAAGTAATTTATTGTCATAAGGGCTAATTTTCCAACTTGACGCATCACCAACAGCAATGTTTTTAACTTTTTCTCCTTCTGCAAATTGAATATAAGAATAGTAGCCTTGACTGAAAACAACTGTGAATACTTCGTTAGGACTATACACAAAAGTTTTTATTCTACTATCTACAGAAATAGGCTTATTATAATTAACTGATGCACTTAAACCGCTATTTATCAGTAAAGCTAAAACTAATAATATTCTACACATATTCATCATCTACCCTATAAGAAGTAACCTGAAATCCTAATGGATTAACGTATCTTTGCTGATCATTCATTTCAAGTGATGCATACTTATACGACATGATGACTATCTTGTTTTTTCTTACATAGCTCCCATCTTTTCGTGTAAATTCCACAGTAAACCTCACCTGAAAGGTATCATCATACAATTTCTGAATTGAGCGAATCTTAAATTCATTTTTAACAAAACCTGAATATAAATTAAAAAGATCATCCATGTTCTGCGAACTTATATAATTTCTAAATTCATTATATACATTAGGTGAAGAAAATAACCTCACCTTTGTGTAATAGTTATAATTGTAGTTATATTGATCAAAAACCTCTCTTGCCTTTATATATTCTGCAATAAAATGATTGTTTAGTACTTTATCTGCAGAATATTGTTTTACTGTAACAGGATCAACCAATTGCACTATTCCGGATTTTTTTTCAATTTCTATAACAAATGGTTCAATAGTGCTACTTGTACTGATTTTAAATATAGCCAATATGCTTACAGAAATTGCTACTAATAATATTAATGTAAATAAAAGTAAAGTATTCCTCTGAGCAACAACTGTGCTATGGCGACTCGAACTCCAATTTATATCCTTATCCAACGACTCATTATTTTTCTTTTTGAAAAGCTTTAGCATCTTAATTTTCTAAAAACCTTAACCAATATTAACGAACATAGTAAATCAACAAAGTAGTTACAACAAAAAAGCTAAAAAACCCTTAACTTGTGGCCTAGCTTACCAAATTTTGTCTCCATATATGAACTATTATACTGATTACGCTCCATAATAAGTGGTAGACACCTTGTAACCTCTATGCCATTGTTTTTCAACTCTGATAACTTTCTACCGTTATTTGTAAGTAATTGGACTTTTTTAACGCCTAATTTCTTGAGCATTTCAGCTGCAACGGTAAAATCCCTTTCATCATCTTCAAAACCCAATATTCTATTTGCATCCACAGTATCAAGATTATATTTTCTCTGCATATCATACGCCCTTAACTTATTAGTTAAACCAATGCCCCTACCATCCTGCATAAGGTATAATATAATGCCACCGCTAGAGTCAGCCATTATTTGGATTGCTTGATGTAATTGGCTTCTACAATCGCACGATAAGCTGTCTAATAGGTCGCCTGTATAGCATGAGGAATGAATCCTCACTAACGGGTCTCCATCTTCATTTGGATTACCAATAATAATTGCATAATGTTCTCTCCCGCCACTTTTGGTTCTATAAGATATGATATTTACTTCTTGAGTCTGCTTCAAAAATAATGATGTTTTGCACACTTCATATAAACCCTGGTTTCGTTGAAAATCATTTATGAATGATGTGTCCAGCGCAATGACGTCATTTTTCTCACACCAATCTCGCATCTCATTCTTATCTTTAAAAGTCATATCGATCACTAATGCGTATGGCAATAATTCTGAGAATTTAAGCAAAGTAGTAGCACATTTATCTATCATCTTTGAACGCTGTAATTCTTTTGTGCTACCTTCTGTTGAACAGTTTACTAAATAAAGCAGCTCATCAAAGTTGTTTATCGGTAAGCGTTTGCTGCCATTTTCCTCATTTTGGAACGTATACTGCACTTTACTTGGAGTCAAAGTGACACATAGATTGTCTGATATGAGCTTATACTGATCAAATGAGTCCCTCTCTAAAGTTTCAGCGGCAGCAAACAATAGATAATTACTTTCATCATATATTACAATTGGCAGACCACGCCTGATTTCACTGATGGCCCTCTCTATTTTATTTTTACCTTGATTTCCTATTAACATTTTACCTACATCAAATAACGACAAGAAGCTTGGTGCGGCCGAGAAGACTTGAACTTCCAAGGCCTTATGAGCCACAGCGACCTCAACGCTGCGTGTCTACCAATTCCACCACGACCGCACTTTATTCTAGTTTTTATATAATTATTTTAAATCACTTAATCATTTTAGGATTCTTCATCCAAAGTGTCAATCTGATACTAGGATAATTTATAAATTGTCTGTATAATTCTGTTATGAATAGATCTCTTGCATTAATGGTAAGGAATTTTTAGGAGACACACAGAATACTTGGGAGAAGCGCAAGCAAGTTTTGATGCAAAATCAGAAAGTAGATTATGCAAGAGATCTAATTTTGTGATTATGAACTTCAATTATTTAAGATGATTGTGTCGCTAATTTTAAGATATCCATTCAGGGACGTGGTGAATATTGAGCAAAAGTGGTGTCATGCAAGTAGCTGACACTGGAATCCAGTTTTTGGTAGTTTCATTTAAAATGCTGTATAGTACACTTGTTTACAATCAATTTTGCTGGATCCCAGTGTCTAAGCACTGGGATGAAATCCTTTGTTGTAAACTTACTTTTACTCCATGGTTATCTTTTTATGTTACCTTGTCCACCCTATTTTGTCACCCCGCTGAACAGATATATTTTAAACTTAGGTTTTTATACAAATGAATATAGCTAATACCTTTATTTTTTTAACCTTACCTCTTATAATCAGCTTTCATTCTGTTCATGCACAGATATTATACACATGGTCTCAAGCTATTCCGGAAAATAAATTAAGTGTACGTGCAATTATAGACAATGATACTTGTCCCATCGTTCATGTCGACGGTGAGGAAATAGAAATGCTAAGTCGCAGCTCAATTAACAATGGTGATCACACTGAAACAGTTTGTGAACTGATAGTAGAAACAAGTGCCGAAAACATTAATATTGACAACATACAGGTCCCCACATTACCAGAAAAGATTAGCAAAATTGCCTTTATTGGTGATACGGGCTGCAGAATAAATGCATTATTTCAACAGGAATGTCATTCGGTAGATAGTTGGCCTTTTAAAAAAAACTTAGATTCTATTGCCTCTCATAAACCTGACCTAATTATCCACGTTGGCGATTATCATTACAGAAAAACAAAATGTAGAAATGAACAAAAGTGCGGCAATATTTACGGGTACAATAAAGAAGCTTGGTACGCTGATTGGTTCGAGCCTGCAAAGGATATTCTATCACAATCTTCTTTTCTCTTTGTCAGGGGAAACCATGAAAGTTGTGACAGAGCTCATGAAGGATGGTTTAGATATCTAGATCCATATCCCTTTTCATCTGAAAAATGTGAAAATTTCGTCCTTAGCTGGTCTTTAGACATTGGACCGATGAGATTTTTTATCTTCGACTCTTCGTCTGGTGAAGATATTTTCACAACTCAGAGTACAATTGATGCTTTTGAGAAGCAATTCAACAAATTAACACAAGATAGTTCTAGCAAACCCACGTGGTTTTTAACTCACAGACCGCTTTGGAGATCTCCAAAAAAAGAACTTTTGACATTAAAAAGTCATGGCAATCTCACACAAATTGAAGCTTTTGGGGATAAATTTCCAAGCAATGTCACTACCATAGTTTCCGGCCATATTCACATAGCTCAGACCTTATTGATGAGTAATGTTCCAGACCAGATTATAATCGGAAACGGTGGTGCACTATTACACGCTCAAGATCAGGAACCTACTTATCAAAATGTAGAATTTAGTTACTCAAACGGCAAAAATTATTTAGCACATGAAGTTAGAAACTTTTTTGGCTTCGGTTTTGCAATATTAAACTTAGACGATCACAAATTTATTCTCTATAATCAAGATAATCAGGAAATGTATTCTACACAGCTAACAGAAGACTTTGAGTTTAAGGTAGATTAAAGTCACGATTTGAGGTAAATAACAAACACTAAACTTCTTGCATCTAAAAGGCAATTATTCTTGGCATTTTTTGTGTGCTCTTAAATTGCCTTAGCCATAATATTTAAGAAATTTACTATACGAGAAAAAAAAGCAAAAGAAGCCCTGGCCATTGTTTATTTTTAGTATTGGCGTTTTTATGTCTTAAACGCTGCAATTTAGCGACTTTTAAACTACAACAGACCTTAGTTTAATATTAAAAAAATTTACTAAGCAGAAAAAAAGGCAAAAGAAACCTAGAGCAGCTAGTATTCAAATTCTCCTTTGTTCTATTTGACGTTCTATACTGTCTTAAACGACTTATAAGCGCGTTTCAGCTTCTATAGGCAAAAACCTAGAAGTTTTATGAAAACATGGAGTGCACATAGTGCAAAAATTTAAACATGAGACGCCAAATACAAAGTTTCCTCTGTCGTTTTAATCTGCAGATTGCGAAGTTAAATGAATAGCTTTAGTCTCATTATAAGGGGGTTGAAAGAATTTGTCAAGTAGTTTTTTTGTTTCTATATGTCTAGCATGCTGCTAAAAGCTATGCGAGTGGTCTATTGCCGCTCCAGCACTAAACATAAGGCTTGTGTAACCTAACCTCTACTTAAACATTTTCCTTAACTGATTAATTTCATCAGCAAAGTTTGAGTCGGCTTTTATAAAATTTTCTATTTGTTTTACTGCATGTATAACAGTAGCATGGTCTCTACCACCAAAGCTTCTTCCTATATCTGGCAGGCTTTTTTGTGTGAATTTCTTAGCAAAATACATAGCTATTTGCCTTGGCCTTACAAGACCACGAAGCCTCCTATTGGAGTGCATATCCGCAACTTTTATATTAAAAAACTCAGCTATTTTCCTTTGTATTTCTGCTATTGTAATTGACTTATGATTTGATCTAAGAAGATCTGCTAGAGTTTCACTGGCCGACTCTACTGTCATACTCCTCCCAATCAATGAAGTATGGGCAACTTTATTCAATGCTCCTTCCAATTCTCTTATATTAGATTTTATGTTCCTCGCTAAAAACTCTAGAACATCATCTGGAACATACATACTCATTTGCTCCACTTTGGACTGCAATATACCAAGTCTTAATTCGAAAGTCGTTTCATTAATATCCGCCACCAATCCCCAACCAAGCCGCGATTTTATTCTTTCCTCTACTCCATCAAGATCGCTAGGAGATCTATCAGCCGATATAACCAATTGCTTATTTTGGTCTATTAGCGCATTAAAGGTGTGAAAAAACTCTTCCTGTGTGCTATCTTTACCACTGATAAATTGTACATCATCTACCATCAATACATCTACAGACCTAAATTGCTCCTTAAACAACATAATATCCTTACTTCGTAGTGCTGTAATATACTGGTACATGAACTTCTCTGCTGATAAATATGCTACTTTTCTTTTTACCGATGGAGAATTGACTATGTGCCAAGCTATAGCATGCATCAGGTGTGTTTTACCAAGTCCCACTCCACCATACAGAAACAGAGGGTTGCTGCCTGGTATTGGATCTATAGACTCTGCCACACGCTTTGCAGCTGTAAACGCTAGCTCATTTGGCTTTCCTACCACAAAATTATCAAAGGTAAACCTTGGATCCAGCGGTGAACCAAGACTATGATTACTTTCCTCTCTACTTTTTGATATAGTATTAGGGTTTGAATTCTTTTCCTCGATCACTTGAATATCAATAGAACGTATACTTTCATCCTCATTCTGCCATAATGATAGTATTTTTTCCGTGTAGTGAACCGTAATCCACTCTTTTATAAATCTTGTTGGCACAGACAACAAAACTTCTCCATTGCTACTACTAACAAAGCTAAGTGAGCTTAGCCAGCTATTATACGTTGCCTCTCCATAAAGATTATAAAGACAATTTTGGATTTTTTTCCAAGCAATATTGTGATCTGTTACTGTAACAATTTGATCAAAAAACATAGTAGAAACCTTAGGGTTAATCAAGCTCATATATTACACCAAGAAAAAAGCAATAATTAGAAAAACACAAGATAATCAATAGCTTGCTGCAAAGTGAAAAGCTAACACTACTTAATACACACTAAAAATTATGGTGATTTTTGATGAGTTGTAAAGGGTATAAAATCATTAAAATTGATCATTTTTCTTTCAACAAATGAAACTTCGCTTGCGTTAAGGATTAGCAGCGTGCTAAAAAAATAATAATGTATTATGTATAAATAAGATATTAAATTTATTGGCAAAAAAGTAAAGTGCTCATATAAATATAGCTAACCTAATATAAACTTACTGAAGTAAATTTATGATCATATTAAGTGGTTTAAGTTGTCACGCTAAACTCGGTATTGAGCTAGAATTTTATATTGAAGAAATAGAAAAAGAGCATTTATTTCTTAGTAATGTTAAAAATAGAATAGCTTCACTTGGATTTTCCTGTGAGAAAGAAAGTTCGATACATCAATATGAGATAAAAAGTGGTTGTTACACCAACTCTAATAACTTAATCGAGCATTTTGAATTAGTAAAAGAATTAATTACTGAAACAGCACAAAAACTTGGTGGGAATGCTTCCTTCAAAGCAAAACCCTACTTAGATAGAGCAGGCAGTGCATTAAATGTGCATGTTAATTTGGTGGATTCAAACAACAGCAATTTATTTTACCGTAGCGAACAAAAGTATAGTGATTACTTGATTCATAGTATTGGTGGATTATGCGCTATGATGAAACAACACATGTTATTTTTTGCCCCAAATGATGATTCATATTTAAGATTTCAATATCCAGACATTCATACCCCAACCACAGTTAGTTGGGGCGTGAATAATAGAACTGCTGCGATAAGAATACTCAATTCTGGCGATAAATGTCGCCTAGAACACCGCGTTCCTGGAGCAGACTGTAATCTTGAAAAAGTGCTTGCAGCAATAACCGAAGGTATCACCTTTGGCATAGAAAACAAAATTGCCCCACCAAACAGAGTGTATGGTGTTGCATCCAACCTTCAATATAAGATGGAGAGTTTGGTATAAGCTCTAACCATGTTAACTCAAAATATATTCTATATTTAATATCTACGCAATTGACTCACGTTCTTGATTGGAGAATTAGAATGTGTATCATTAGACTCCTCATCGCTATAGTATCCAGTATCATCTAATGAAATACATTGAATTAGACCCTCCAAACCTTTCATGCATTTTGATACACGCCTTAATAAATCAAGTTCTTTTCCTAGCTGACTTATTTTATCGAAGTCTCTTCTAGCGCTAAACTGTTCATTATCTAATTCTTGCATTTTAAGAGCATTTTGAAATCCAAGGTGTCTAATCAGTGACCTTAGGCAGTCCACGTCAGGTATCCCTTCTACCCTCTGCTCTAACTCTTTACCTTTTTGTTCTAATTTTTTATTCTGTGCTTTTAATTTTTTTATTTTCTGCTCAGCTTTTACAAGACTCTGATCATTCTTTGTCTGAGTTCCATTGTCTCGTAAATTAGCTCTTGTAGGTATTGATGCACCGTTAGTAGTAGGATTACTACCAATATCTTTAGGTACAACGTCAGGCGATGAAGAGTCACGCTTCCCATCTATTCGTATCACCTCCTCTCTATTACGCTGCGTTCCTAAAAACTTCTCCACTGCCTTGCATAAGGGTAAACCCTGAATGTATAATTCCTCATTTCGTTCTATTAACTCCATATGCTCCCCTAGTCTCTGTGAACAAAATTTTAGAGAAGCCATATGAGAGAACCAACGAAGTTTAAAAAACCCATAAAAACCTCAGCAGTCTTGTCAAATCGAGAAAAAACACGTCTAAAGTTCTTGATTTTTCCAAAGAAGCATCCAATCAAATGCCGCTCTTTATAAAGATGTTTGTCGTAGTCTCTCTTCACTTTTCAATTCCTCTTTGGCGGAATCACAGCTTTGCACTTTCTGTTCTCAAGGCTGGCTACAAAAGTATTGCTGTCATAGCCCTTATCAGCTACTACA
>NZ_WQMP01000196.1:0-1117 GCF_013366855.1 Wolbachia endosymbiont of Madathamugadia hiepei | reverse complement strand
AAATCTGATGCTGTCGTTTTTCGTAGGTTTAAAAACTATTATGTCACCACGCTTTGGAGGGATATAAAAGATCCTGCCGCTGAAAATATTTGGAGAAAATGGAAAGGAGTGCTTACTGTAGCCATATGAATATTTACTGGTAAAAATATAATCTCCTTCAAGCAGAGTGCTTTTCATCGAACCAGAAGGGATATGAAATGGCTCAAATAAAAAACTACGTATTGATAGCGCGATCAGCAGTAAAAAGAACAATAAAGATAAAAATCTTCCTGTTCTTGCTACCCAGTTTTCTCTTAATTCCTCCAACTTTTCCAACTTTGTTTTTCTTATAAATTTAAGCTTATTATAACACACAAAAGTGGTAATGTGAAATTTTACTCGTAGGCGTTGTTTCTAACCTTGTAGCCTGTGCAAACCTTTGTTTATAATAGCTTCACCATGCCTTGAAATCAACTACACTATATACTACCGAATGTTTGAAATCACAGAAAGGTACCGCTTCAGCAAGATGGTCAAATGGATAGATAAGATGCTCTAAAAAGGTAATCATAGGGTAAAAGTGAGCTCACAACAAAAGGTGTCATCCAAATAGCCGACACTGGTTTCTGGAAGGCTCAAATCATAATGTTCGTATAGCTGCGACTCTGGAGGTGCTTTCTCTTATCCATTGCAGATATTGCACGGTGCTATCGACTTGGTCATTGTGATGTGCTTCTGGGAACATTAAAATTTCATACTCAAAATCATTGAGCCATATCGCCTGGTGCGGCAGAAAAACTTTTCCAGACTCTATAATTGGAACAATCTGGTGGAATCGAGCGAGTTTATCATCATGCGGTACTATTTCAATAACGGGTAAATCACTGCTTGCCTTCAGCTCTTGTACCAATTGCTGATCACTTATTTTGGCTTCAATTAAAACTGCGTGTGGTGTCCATCTTGCAGCCAGCGACAGGACCTGCTCTTTAAACGCTAACTATGGATTAGAAAGAGAGTAGAGAGAGAAATAGGGTAAACTCCAGTATCTTAGCAACAATAGGAGGTTACCCAATGCATAAGAATATAACAGAGTTATTCTGTTTTGTAGATGATTATTGTAAAATAATAGATGAGAACT
>NZ_WQMP01000006.1:0-14810 GCF_013366855.1 Wolbachia endosymbiont of Madathamugadia hiepei | reverse complement strand
AAAAAGACATGCAGTGCACATAGTGCGAAAAATTAAACAATAGTACGCCAAATACAAGTTTTCTTGTCATTTTAACCTGTAAAGATTGGGAGGTGAAACAAATAGCTACCTCGGGGTTTTATTGTCTTTTTCCTCTGTCTGGTAAATTTCTTAAATATTATAGCTTAGACTAGTTGCGTTTAAAAGCAGCTAAATTGCAGCGTTTAAGACATAAAAACGCCAATACTAAAAATCAATATCGACTAGGGTTTCTTTTGCTTTTTTTCTACTCAGTGGATTTCTTAAACATGAAGGTTACACCAACTTTCGTTATCAAACAAGATACATAATAAATTCGCTAAATCTCTCATCGTAGGGAAACTTTTCAATTTGTCCTATTACCATTGGGATTTGGTATAAGATAGACCTAACAAACTTCAGTAGGGTGTCCAGTTGGGCCCATCAGAACTATTTGTTCATCTTCTTTGAAGTACTTACACAAATTAGTGGAACCACCGGTTTCAAGCACAATAGTGGAAATAACTCCTTTTTTTTTGTCTACTTCAGTGCCAGTTACGGCTACACCTTCCGTAGCAAGGCTTGTAGCTTTTTTGCTGTTAGTTTCAAAACTTTGCAATCTAAAGAATTGCCCGGGCTTGAAATTTTTTGCAGCAAGTGGTGCTTTGATCACTATTTCTACTACTTTGTCGGTTAAATATTGAACTTTTATGACTTTTGCAGTGAACTGTTCTTTGATCTTATTGAAGAATTCCTCACTTGCCAGGTGTTCAACGCTTGACCAAGCATTCTTTTTCTGGATTCCAGTATCAGCTACTTGGATGACAGAAGGAGATATTGAGGTAGCAGGAAAAAATTCAGTCTGGTAACATGGTATCATCCAAGTAGCTGACACTGGGATCTGGCTTTCATTATGCAGCCATCTAGTGTACTCATTTGAAATTAAGTTTTCTGGATCCCAGTGTCTGGCTACTCGGATGACACCCTTTTTGGTAAAAGTTACTCTTATATTACAACATTCACACAGTTGTGAGCATGACGCTGAAACCTGAGTTGGGGCAGCATTAACTCCTCTCAAAAGCTGGGAAATGATAGGGTAGCCGTTTTTAGCACTTGCCATAGCTTTCACGACACTGCCGCTGTATGAGGGATGAAGATCACCGAAGAAACTAATTGCTTTACTGCCTTGCTTATACACTAATATTCTATCTTTATTTTGCATCTTAGGAGAGAATATTGGATCTACTTCTTCCCCTGATGAGCTCAGGTGAGCGAAATATCCATTGCTTAATTTAAAATGCTTTCTATCTTCCGTTGCAATGACTGTATTTGGCTCAGTACCCACTGCTATAAGAACAGAACGGGCTTTTATACACTTGATTTCGCCCGACTTTGTGTCTATCAGTTTTATCGATTCAGCATGGTTATACTTATCCGTCACAATTTCAACTGGCTCTAGGTTTTCGATAAAGTAAATCCCTTCTGACAGTGCGTTTTGCACCTCCTCGCTATTTAGTCGGTAACTTGGCGAACTTTTTAGCTCTTTTCTATATACAACTTTCACTCCCCCTAAACTCTGCATTAACTCCAATATTTTTGCTTCTCTGTTCTCTTTTTTCGCTAATTCTTTCTCTTTTTGGATCGACTGTGCGTGCAATATAAACTCATTCGCAATTTCACGTTCTTCTTCTGTCCAATCTTTTTCAACGTAGTCTTTCCCATATTTACCAACCAATGTCTCGTAGCGAAGAAGAAATTTTTCTACTTGAATCGGATAATACGCTAAAGCTTCAGTGGCAGTATCAATTGCAGTAAGTCCCGCACCTATGACAACTATTGGCATGCGAATTTGCAGATTTACTATAGAGCCAGATTTAAGAGCACCACTGAGTTGTAATGACATTAGAAAATCAGATGCCATGCGCACCCCACGAGCTAACATATTTTTTATTTTGACTATTCGTGGCTTACCAGAGCCAAGTGCTAGAGCTATGTGGTCGAAACCCAAACCGAACGCATCACTAACAGTTACTGTGCCACCAAAGCGAATGCCTCCATAAAACGCAAAATTTTTGCGTCTTTCTAGTAATAATCTAATAATCTTTAAGTAATTCTTGTTCCACCGAGAAGTAATGCCATATTCTGCTACTCCACCAAACCCACCGGCTGTACGCTTACTCAATTTTTCATGCTTGAAATCTCTGATCGGCTGAAAATTATCAATCAAAGGTTCTATCTTTAATCCATCGATGGCGATAACATTATGTCCATCATTCAACAGATGATGAGCTAAATTAAAACCAGCAGGACCAAGGCCTACAACCAGAACATTTTTTCCAGTGTTTTTTTTCAGCAACGGCCGCTGAAAATTTAAAGGATTCCAACGACTAAGCAGAGAATATATTTCAAATCCGTATGGCAAACTGAGCACGTCGTCCAAAACTCTTGTTTCAACCATTGGCACATTCACAGGCTCTTGTTTTTGATATATGCAAGAATTCATGCAATCATTGCATATTCTGTGTCCGGTAGCTGCACATAATGGATTATCTATCATCACAATTGCAAGGCTGGCTATGCTGTACCCTTCGCTTTTTACCAGATCCATTTCTGATATTTTCTGCTCTAGTGGGCAGCCGTACAGTTCAACTTTAAGTGGAGATTTTTTAAAAATCTCGCTTGGTTGACAAAATGTGGCGCTAGAATCTGCGTATTCTTTCTGGGCCACAGTGTCAACCACTCGGATAACAGATGGCTGTAACCCCTTTGAGCAACTGTCCTTATTTTGCTTATGACAAAATATGCAGTGGTGAGCATTATCTAATGCTTTATCTAAGCTCACCTTTTCACTTGTTACGTCAAAACCATATCGTCTTTTTACTTCGTTTGAATACAGAACTTCAACTCCGCCTACTTCTTTTTTAGAGAATGATACGAGGTTTTCATGATCGATTTTTTTATGAGTACTAAAAAGTATACTCTGTTTATTTTTCACTCTCCACGCTGCATACTGTGCTGCAAGTTCTATTTCCTCTTTGTGATGCTCTTTATCCTCAAACCAACACATCACTTGCTCGGCGAAATTTTTTTCCGTTGTTGGTAAAGTAAGAAAATGACTTAATCTGCTAGTGGCACAATCAATGTCTATGTTTGCTATGTCAGCGTATTTCTTCAATGCATAGCGTTGAACAAATAATCTTTTGCATTTATATATTACAGCAAAGTCGTTGTGCTTTTTCTTTAGCTCTTCTGTTTCTTTTTCAATGTTGAAAAGCTTTGCGATGAATTCATCAAGTAAGTACGAAAGGTCTATAATCAATTGGCTATCTGTCATTTGATGGGCTAACATTTGTTGTTTTCTGGGTCCCAGTGTCAAGCACTGGGATGAAATGGAACGATACTGGGATGACATGTGGTGACACTGAGATGACGTCGAAGCAGAAGCTGTTTTTTCTCTTGCTTCAATCAATGAGCAAAATAAACTTTCATCATATGATTTGGCGTAATCTAAAAATGTCTCATCTAGTTTTATTAATCCATTGCGAATATATAGATCGGGAAATGAGATGTTAAAATTTAGCTGCATTGCTATATTATACAATGCATACATTGCTTTTTACAGATGAAAATTTTATTTGTTTTGCAACATGGCTAAAATTGTTGCTTCTGTAACCTTCTCTTCATCTACATATGCAACACACTCAAACTTGCATGCACTCAAACTTGCATTTTTGATGTTAGACTGAAGAACTAGGGTGTCTCCTGGAGTGACTGGCTTTCTGAATTTTGCATTTTCAACGGACATAAAGTAAACAACTTTATTTCCCATTGTACTTTGACTTTCTTTACCAAGAACACATATTGCAGATGCCTGAGCTAGAGATTCAATTATTAAAACTCCTGGCATTATCGGATGGCCGGGAAAATGGCCAATAAAAAACGGTTCATTGAAAGTCACATTTTTGATTGCCTTTATACTCTTACCTGGATCACATTCTATTACTCTATCTACTAAGAGAAACGGATAAGAGTGTGGTAATATTTTTATAATATCGCTGATATTAAGTTGCATAATATCCTTAAAGTAAGCCTAATTGACGTCTTTCAAAGCGAATTCTGGTATTTCTTTATTTATGTTTTTTAATATTGCATCTGATAAATCAACTTTATCTAAGTCAGCTTCATCCATAGAGTATAAAACCTGATTTTTCTTTGAAATAAATAGTACCAAGTCTATGTTGTTTTTTTCTGCAGTTTCTCTAGCAACTTCTTTTATCTTGTTAAAAATACTATCTACTGCGTCTCTGTAACTTTTTTCTAGGTATAACATTTTTTTAGCGTAACTATCTCTAGCACTTAGAGCGTGCTTGTCAAATTGCTCTGTTCTTTCCTTTTTTGCTTCTTCTGATAGAAGTTCAAATTCCTCTTTTGAAGGCTTGAATTTTTCTAGCTCACTTTCAAACTCTTGCTGCATCCCAGAACTTTGTTCTTTTATCTGCTGTTGTATGTTTTGTAGAGCAAGAGACTCACTGATCACTTTGTCGCTATCAATAATCGCAACTTTTATGTTAAGTGCGCCCCAAGATTGATGTTTTATAACCTTATAACCCACAAACAAGGAAATAACTAAGACAATAACTGATATAAATAATTGTATGTATTTCATTTAAATCCCTACTTCAATAGAAAACTTAACATTCGATGATGGTATTATATCATAAGGTTCCTTAACTAAAGGAAAGCCAAAGTCTAATCTAAACCTACCACCAAAAGGAGAAGGCATCGAAAAACCAAAACCTGGTGACACTCTTACAAGCTTACTGTCGTTGTATGGTTCTTTTTCTTTGTGTTTCTCATCTTTATTGTCTAAACCAAAAAGCGTTGCATAGTCAACAAAGAATGAGCCTTTGACGCCAATATAATCGTATAATTTCGGTAATGGAAAATCCACTTGTTGTGTTAAGTTAAAATAAGTCTTACCTCCTAATGAGCTTTTATCTTTTGCTCTTGGTCCAATGCCAGAGAGGTCAAACCCTCTAATTTCATTACCTCCTTTAAAAAAGTGCTGGCCAATATTTAGCGGTTCATCGGTATAAGAAAAAATATGACCTGCTGCCATTTTAAAGCGTAGTATTGTATCATCATCAATCTTACTCAATATAGGATGTGTATAAAAAGACAAAAATTCAGATTTGAGGAAATTTACGTTTCCTCCCAGTCCTGAAACGTCCTGGCTTAAGCGCAATAAATAACCATCTCTTGGGGCATATAGGTTATCTAATTTATTATACGCTAATGTGTATCCTACTGATGAAATGTGATATTCACCTTCTCGGTCACGTATTATTTCGGGGATACCACCGCCTTTTCCACCCTTATTATCCAAGTGTATATGGTTATACTTATAAGAATAGCGGAGGGAATTGGTTAAGTTCTCTGTGACTTTATGTGATAATTTTGTAAAAAATCCCATGTCACAGCTATCAAAAATAGTGTTTGGCTTATCTTGTTTTTCATAGAATACGCCTACACCTAATGATGTATCGGAATCATTAAAATTATTTTCAACGACTTCTAAACCAGTCGAAAATACATATCGACTTCTCTCAATGGCAAAGGAGAGTTCTTTTCCGCTACCAAATAAATTACGGTCTTTAAAATCAGTTTTAAAAAATGCTCCGCCAGGAAAAGACACCCCCCCTCCTAAATATAACGAGGTAGTGTTTTTTTCTTTAACATTTAAGTTAAAATTCACCACATTATCATTAATTGCATAACTATTTATTTTTACTGCCTCAAAAAAATCACTGCCAATCAATTTTCTACGCGATTTTTGAATCTCAGATGTGTTGTACGCGTCACCTTCTGCTACACTGAGCTTACTTCTGATTACCTTGTCTAAAGTACGGCCGTTACCGTCAATTGTAATTTGATTTATGTAAATCTTTTTACCTGGCAGCACCCTGTAAGTTACATCTACAACATTGCCACGCTGTGCGTATTCTGGATTAACTTTTGCAAATATATATCCTCTCTCGTTTAAATACTTGTTTATTTTTTCTACCGTATTATTAATTTTAACCTTATCAAATACTTTGTTACCTTCCTCAGTTATTAGTTCTAATATCTCTTCTTTGAGGTTTGGGTCCTGAATTTTGGCTTCAACATCAATTTTATTGCTTCCAAACAAATATTGCTCTCCTTCATCAATCAAAAAAGTTAACACCACTTGATTGTTATTATCAATTTCAGCAATTGGCTGAATACTATTGTTGATATACCCCTTGGACGAATAGAAGCGATCAAGCAACTCTTCATTGATTAACAAGTACTGTGGTGAGTAATGATTTCCACCTTTAAAAATAGCTCTGAATAACTTATTAAATACATCATTACTTTGCATTTCAATAGCTTGCTCTAGCTCATTTTCCGAAAAGTTTTTATTGCCTATAAATCTTATGTCCTTAATTCTAGATGTTTTTCCCTCTTTTATTTTAAAGACTAAATTAACCCTGTTACCATCAAGCTTATTCAGCTCATATTCAATTTTAGCACCGATCTTACCGTTGTTTCTATAAGTTGTGATTAAATTCAGTAAGTCATTTTGTAATTTTGTTTCAGCAAAAATAGTCAAGGGTTTTGATTGAATCACGTTATTTAACAGTTCTTTGCTTTGAAATAGCTTATTACCTTTTAATATTACCTTGTTAATTAGCGGATTTTCTTGAACTTTTATTACCAAGTTTTTTTCATCATCGATGTAAGTGTTAACATTAGTAAATAACTTTGTTTTGTATAAAACCTTTATAATTGAATCTATGTCATCGTTGTTTACATAACTGCTAGGTTCTAATTTTGTATAGAACCTTATTGTTTGACTGCTGATTCGCTCATTACCAACGTATTTAATATCCTTTATCTGCGTTTTTTTCCCGGTTTCTAAAGCAACAAGTAGTGTAGGAACAGAGATAAAAATTACTATTAATATATAAAACAGTTTCTTCATATTTATCTTAAAAAAGATGTCTGATATCATTTGAGATCGCAATTACCATTAGCAAAAACAATACAGTAGCACCAAAAGTAGCAGCATATTTTTGGCATTTTAAACTCAAGTCTCTGCGTATAACTCCTTCTATAATGTAGAAGAATAAATGTCCGCCATCCAATGGTAAAATTGGCAGTAAATTAATCGCAGCTAAAGTAGATGAAAGGATTGCTATGAAATATAAAACCATAGTAAACCCCTGTTTAGCTGATTGTCCTGAATATTTTGCAATTTTTATTGGTCCACCTACTTCATTTATACTTCTCTTACCAACGATAATTTGAAAGAGAGCTTTGATTGTTAAGCTCATAGCGTGGTAAGTTTCACTTACTGATAGGTTCATAGCTCCAAGAAAGGATGACTGCTTTAGCCCTGTTATATCAACTGAAGTAACTCCTATGGTTTCTCTTTCTATCAGGTTACCAAAAGCGTCTTTGTCCTTGATTGTTAATGGAGTTAAACTAGTCCTGTGTTTCTCATTGTTTCTGCTATACTCAATCTCCATTCTTGTTTTAGGATTCGATGTTATCACACGTGAAATGTCTTCAAAATATTCTATTTTATATTCATTGATCTGTGTAATAATGTCACCTGGCAATAAACCAGCTTGCTCTGCTGGTTTACCTTCAATTACACTTCCAATCACTGGTAGAGTGCGATAATAGCCTACTGTACTAAAGAATATTGTAAAAGCTATAACAGCAAGTACCATGTTTGCAAATGGTCCTGCAAAAACTATTGCTGCTTTTTTATATCGCGGTTTTGTATGAAGTGAATATAACTTTTCTTCTTCAGTTAATTTTTGTTGATCAGCTGGAACGCTTGCTGCATTGCTGTCTCCTAGCATTTTAACATAACCGCCCAGTGGAACAGCACTTAACTTCCATCTAGTTCCAGACTTATCATGAAAACCAAAGATTTCAGGACCAAAGCCTATAGAAAAAGACTCAACTTTAACTTTGCATGCTTTGGCGATAATATAGTGCCCGTATTCATGCACAAATACTACAACAGAGATGATTAAGGCAAATGACAAAAGATTATATGCTCCATTACCAAGCTGATGGACAAGATTAGAAATTAATTCCACCTGTATTTTAGATATTAACAAAATTTCAAGTATATTAAAACGCGCCTCGCTTGACAAGTGTTTAATTTAACCTTTAAATTAAAGAAAGTTTAGTAACAGTGACAGATACCTCTTTATTAAGAAAAAAACTGATGTATAGAAGCTGGCATAGAGGGTGCAAAGAAACCGATATGCTTTTAGGGTATTTTGCACTGAAGTACCTTAATAAATTTTCCCTAAATGAACTAATTGAGTATGAAAAGATAGTTGATCTTGATGATTGTGAATTATATTGTTATGTAACTCGCAAAGCAAACCTTCCTTCCAACTTAGATAGTAAGATAATGGATTTGATTACTTGCTTCATTGAAGCTAATCCTTTATGCACTCAATAATTTTATTTACTCTACTTAACACTTTAGTGTATTCCGTTCTTTTCTCGTTTCTATACTTTTCACACTCTTGATTCATTTCGTCCAATTTTTTTGTTAATTCTAAAACTTTATCCTCAAGAGTTAGTGCTGCAAGTAGGAAATTTAGTGCGTCCGAGCCCTTACCTCCAGTTTTTTGAGATATAGAGCTAACTAGCTTGTTAAAATTATTAGCAAGATACAATAAATGATCCTTTTTTCCACTTTCACAAGATATTTTGTATGTACTGTTACGTATAACTATTTCTACTACTTGCATATAATGCTAAAAACTTTTATTGTATAACGTTAATTTACCCCCACTTTCATCTTATTTACTGTATAAACTTTTATTCATTTATTAAATAGGATAATTTTTTACTGCTACGAAAATATGTTTTAAAGTATTGATTTTTTACAAACTTCTGTGACATAAAGTGACTTGTCTCTTTCAAGTTATAACTCCTAATTGAAAAGGAGCCAAATCCCCTGATTTCAATTCTATTATGACGCTTCAATGTACTCGAAAGTATCTCAAAAAATCTGTTGACTATAGCTGCTATAACCATTTTGTCTAGGAAAGGATGCTTCTCTGCCACCTTTGTTATGATGTTAGATTTCGTTGCCATTTACACGAAGCTAAAATTACAATCATTTAGCAGATAATATTATATTATATTCTTCGACGCTCAATACTTCAACTTCTATCCTTTCTGACATAGAAAACTTTTTATTTTCCGGTAGATGCTCTTGATCTATTAAGAGAGTTACATCATTTTCAACTTCAACAACTAGTCCACCATCTTCTCTCTTACCTACGGTAACCTGCATTTTGTCTCCTACCTTGACTTTCTTTATCAGTTCTATAAGTGGATCATACTCTATTTGCTTTATGCCAAGGTGAATTCTTGTTCGATTCACGTTAGCCCTTATTACTTTTGCCTCTATCGCATCGCCCACATTATACTTTCTTGCCTCATCTGAGCCATTTTTAGACCAACTTAGATCTTGCATATAAATTGTCCCTTCAACATTTTCGTCTATTTCACGATCATCAAAAGTAACAGATATATATGAGCCAGCATTATTTTTAACTTTACCAGAGACAATGGAGCCAGGAGGGTATTTATTGACAAATACTTGCCAAGGGTTATCTACACACCTTTTCATACTCAAACTCATTCTGTTTTTAGTAGTATCGATACTGAGAATTTTAACAGACACTTCTTGCCCCCTAGTTACAAGACTACTAACTGGTAGATTGCTCTTAACCCAAGTGATTTCTGATGAGTGAACTAAACCTTCGATTCCAGGCTGAAGTTCAACAAATAACCCATAATCTTCTATGCTTGTTATATGCCCTTTATGAACGCTGTCAATCGGATACTTTGACTCTACATCTTGCCAAGGGTTATCTTCTAGCTGCTTTATGCCTAGGGAAACTTTTGCATTTTCCTTATCTATTTTTATAATTTTGACCTTTATGTTCTGGCCACAAGCAAAAACTGCAGATGGGTGACTTATCCTACTCCAAGAGATATCTGTGATATGTAGCAATCCATCTATAACTCCTACTGCATCTGACTCATGAATGCCAACGAATACACCATAATGAGTAATACTTTTTATTTTTCCTTCTATTATATCACCCTCATTTAAAGACTCTAAAAACTTGGTTTTTTCACCAGCATGCAATTTTTCTAATACTAACTTCCTTGATACTACGATGTTACCCTGTTTCTTATCCATTTTAAGCACGATAAACTTTTGCTCAGTTTCAATAAGGTGCTTGGCATCTTTTACTTGCTTCAGATCAACATGACTCAGCGGCAAAAAGGCACTTATTCCGCCGCCAAGATCAACAATAAAGCCGCATTTAATTGAGCGTTTGATAACTCCACTGACTTCAACTCTTGTAACTGCATCTTCTTCTAGTGTATGCCATTTTTCGTCCCTAATTGCTTTTTCACGGCTAAGAACTACATTACCATGATAGTCTTCAATTCTCTCTACATAAACTCTAATTTTAGAACCAACAACAATCTCATCGTTGCAACCAAGCTCCTTGATTGGAATTCTTCCATCAGACTTTAAGCCAACGTCGACCACGATATCATTGGGATTTACTCGTGTAATAACACCTTCTACTACGTCTCCTTCCTTAATTTTATTAATAAAAGAATCTTCAAATAAAATGTTACTTTGATCTTCAAATTGGCCTTGGTATATATCTTCTACGAACTTGTTTGACGATAGTTTTCTGATACTAATTGGTAGATTTGCCGTTGGATCATTATTATTCATGCAATGTGTCCTTCAATTTAAACTTTATTAGAAATAATACATTATATAGTATTAACAATTAGTTACAAGCAGTTTTTTGTGTTAACTCACTAATAGATCTCTCGCATAGCAAACCAGCTTTGGCATATGCGAAAAAACTACTTGACAACCTTCGCCGTTACCCTTATAATGATACTGAAGCTATTTGTTTAACTTCCCAATCTGTACAGGTAAAATGACAAGAAAACTTGTATTTGGCGTACTATTGTTTAATTTTTCGCACTATGTGCACTGCATGTCTTTTTAAAACTTCTGATTTTCAAGCTGAAACGCGCTTATAAGTCGTTTAAGACAGTATAGAACGTCAAATAGACAAGGGAGAATTTGAATACTAGCTGCCTTAGGGTTTTTTGCCTTTTTTTCCGCTCAGTAAAATTCTTAACGTTTGCAGTTTTACTGTAGAAACGTTATCAAGTATGATGTTCCATCTTCTATTTCCTACATAAACACAAGAAGAAATGTATCCACTCAATTGAGTTTTGCTCCCTAATATGTCTTTAACAAATTTTAGGTTCGATAACGAGTTTTGTCCTGTGATTACAACAAGATTATCTACCGGATAGTCGTCTGTAATCACTTTACCTTCGGAATCAATTACTGAAGTCTTGTTGCCATCTTTCCAGAGAGCAAATGGGTTATGTTCATCTATGTTAATATGTAAGGTGTTGGGCAAAGTTCTATAAATTCTTACGTGTTTTATCCATTTGCTTACGGACTGTATGCTATCAGCAAGTCTTGAAAGTGATACATACATAATCGGTTGCGTTTTATCTACCAAACCTAGAATGTCCTTTTCGTTTGTAAATTTATTGCCAGTTACAACTACTTCATCGATTGAAAATCCACTGCTGAGTAATAGCTTGGATAAACAGTCATTGCACCAAGTGAGGTAATAATTAAATCGACTTGTGATTTTATCAAGCGAGCTATAGAGCACTAGTGTAAGAAAGAGTGCTATTATAATAACCAAAGCACACTTACGCAGAAAACTCCTTTGGCTTCTAGTAACATTGCTCAGCATTTACTTGGTCTCTAATACTTTTGTGTTGCAAACTATCTTCAACGATAATTTTAACTAATTCATTAAAATCAATGCCTTTTGTCAATTTTGCAATTTCTGGCACTAACGATAATTCAGTAAAGCCAGGGTGTGTATTGATCTCAAGCATTTTTAGAGCATTATCCTTAGGGTTGTAACGAAAATCTGAGCGAGAAATAGTTTTACATCCTAAAAATCGATGAACTTTCAATGCATATTCCAAGGTCATTTTATATACATCGTCAGGAATTTCAGCAGGAAATATATGCTCTGCAAGCCCATCTGTATATTTTGCCTCATAATCATAGAATTTCTTTTTTGGTCGTATTTTCATAGTGCCAATTGCCTCATCTAACAATACAGCGGTATGTAACTCTACACCAGGTATGTACTCTTCTATGATCATCAAGTCTCTTGAATAGTCTTTTGTCATCCAAGTAGCTGACACTGGGATCCATTTTTCTTTTTCCTGGTTACGCGCTGGAATGACATCGAGCATGTTTCTCAGTTTTAAATAATCATCACGCGAGAAAATTATGTGTACTCCAATGCTTGAGCCTTCATTGGTCGGTTTTAAGACGTACGGATATTCAATTTTAATGTTGTTTTTTAGTATATCTTCTTGACTAATTATGTAACCTTTTGGGATGTCAATATCGAGCGACTGGAATATATGCTTGGACATTGCTTTATCCATAGCAATAGCTGAAGCCATGACTCCGGAGTGTGTGTATTTTATACCTAAAATTTCCAATAAACCTTGAATACAACCATCTTCGCCATAAGGTCCATGCAAAGCAATAAAAGCAAGATCAGGATTAATTTTTTTAAGCTTTTCAACAATGTTGCTGTCAACATCTATTTTTATTGTATTATACGAAAGGTTGTCGAGCGCCTTTTTTACCGCTTTTCCGCTCATCAGTGATATTTCCCTTTCACAAGAGAATCCACCACTTAAAATTGCTATAGTTGGAATCATTGGCGCTCTATGTTTTACTATATAGCATACATAAAAGATGCTCTTATCTTCAATAGAAACCTACTGCTATATCTAAAGTAATTTAGATTTACCGGTGATTTGACAAATCTCCGTTCTACTACGCTTTAACGGATTAGTTGGTGTTGAATAATATTAAAAACCAAACAGCACAACCACTACCAGCAATCAAGAACAACAACCGTGAGGGTTTCCTTTTCCTTCAGTAGCATTATTCTAGATTTTCGCCAAAATAAGCTGCTTTGTCTTTTTTTTCTTTATACTCTTCTGCTCCATCCAGAGGTTGTTTTTTAGCTGTAATATTTGGCCACTTTTGCGAGTATTCTACATTTATGTTGTAAAATGATTTGAAAGTTTTTTGTTCACTGCTCAGTAACTCTTCATCTGGTTCTAAAATACCCTTTATGGAATCGTCAGTTACAATTGCATCTACTGGACATTCGGGTATGCACACTCCGCAATCAATACATTCATCCGGATTAATTACGAGCATATTTTTGCCTTCATAGAAGCAGTCAACAGGACACACTTCTACACAATCTGTATATTTACATTTTATGCATTTATCTGTAACAAAATGCGTCATAAAACACTGTATATTTATATTATCTTGGGTACACTAGATTAATAAGAAATTCAAGCTCTTTATGCAGATAAATAAATTGAGCAATGAAGAATTAGAGATATGGTTGAGCCTGGCTAGAGCTTTAGGACCAACAAAGTTTTCTAGCGTGATAAGAGCGTGTGGATCACTGGATGAAGCGTTAAAATATCTCGATGGGCTCACTAAAATCAAAAGGTATATAGCATTCAAGATGCACGAAAAGAGATCAATAATGCAAGGGAAATTGGAGCCAAAATCATACCTGAATGTGATCCAGATTACCCTAACATTTTAAAAAATATACCGGGTTGTCCTTCCGTAATAACTGCACTTGGTGATGTGTCGTTATTAAGTCGTGAGATAATTGCAATAATCGGTGGTCGTAATTCTTCAGTGAATGGAAGAAATTTTGCCAGTAAGTTAGCACTTGATTTAAGCGAAGCAGGGTTCATTGTTGTTTCTGGGCTTGCAAGAGGGATCGACACTGCAGCGAACAGCGTAATATACAAAAGTCACCCTACCATTGCTGTTACAGCGAGTGGAATTGATGTAGTGTACCCAAGAAAAAATTCTGATCTATACAAGAAAATCACTGAAGATGGTGGGCTAGTAATTACTGAGCTTCCATTTTCGACTAAACCAAAGCCTCAGTATTTTCCTCAAAGGAATCGAATTATATCTGGCTTGTCACTCGGTGTGACAGTGATTGAAGCATCGAAAAGTTCCGGTTCTTTAATAACAGCAAATTTTGCTTTCGATCAAGGAAGAGAGGTATTTGCAGTTTCTGGTTTTCCTTTGGATTTACGCTCTAGCGGTAGCAATTATTTAATTAAGAACGGTGCTAAACTTATCGAATCCGCTGACGATATAATAGAGGGTATTAGGTTTAGTTTACCTCCTCGGCAAAAGAGCCTATTTGATGTTGAGCACGTTAATCAGAAACAGGAAAAATTGCAACAAGCAAAGTCCGTTATAGTGAATCATATCAACTCTGTACCCATTGATATAGATGAACTTATCTTAACAAGTGGACCGTCCACAAACCTGGCTTTAATGGCTCTTTTAGAACTGGAGCTGGAAAGTAAAATAGAGCGATCACCAGGGAATAAGGTGTCAATAGTTTTTTAAGTTGTTTGTGCTATACCAGACAAATCAATAGTTAATTGAAACTGTAAGCAAAATGATAGATATAACAGAATTCGAAAGACTAGGCTCTGTGAAAAAAGTTTATCATGAGAAAATAAGGAAAGATGTAGCAAAAACTGGTAGTTTAACTTAGCTACAAATAGAGAAACTACCAAAT
>NZ_WQMP01000195.1:0-1192 GCF_013366855.1 Wolbachia endosymbiont of Madathamugadia hiepei | reverse complement strand
AGTTTTCATATCTAGATTGATGATATAATAGGATTATTGTTATAATTTCAGAATACGTTATTGCGGGTATTCTTATAGGTTTTTTACCATTGGCTAGTAGTCTACTTGCAAAGTTCTCATCTATTATTTTACAATAATCATCTACAAAACAGAATAACTCTGTTATATTCTTATGCATTGGGTAACCTCCTATTGTTGCTAAAATACTGGAGTTTACCCTATTTCTCTCTCTACTCTCTTTCTAATCCATAGTTAGCGTTCTTAACAGAAAATTGCTCAAGTCGGCGGAAGTAATATCGGACTTGTTTACACGTTGCCGTTGAACGGGAAATTCATGCCTTAAAAGGATCATATACATCAGTTTCCCTAGGGTTGTTCTTTTTCAATTTTTTACTTAATAACCTCAAAATGGGCTGTAAATCATCATCAATTGATAAGCATAGTACTTCTTTATCAAGATAGTTAGCCAAGTGATTCTTCTTCTCCAGAATTTCTGCTTCTTCCGGTAAGTCACATTTGTTTAACACCACAACTTCCTCTTTTTTAACAAGATCACTATTGTAAAGCCCCAGCTCATTGTGTGTGCAATCATACGCTGAAATGACATCATCGTGAGTTACATCAATTAAATGCAGTAAAATTTTACACCTTTCTATGTGCTTCAAAAATTTATGCCCAAGCCCAACTCCAAGGTGAGCATCGGAGATTATTCCAGGAATATCTGCTATTACAATTTCGCTATCATCCACTTTTGCTACACCTAAATGTGGTCTTATCGTGGTGAATGGATAATCACCTACTTTTGTATCTGCATTTGAACAGCGAGTTAAAAACTTCGATTTACCTGCATTTGGCATGCCGATAATGCCAACGTCAGATAAAACTTTGAGTTTTAATAATACATATTTTTCTTCGCCAGGCTGACCGTAGGTAAAATGTCTTGGCGCCCTATTGGTAGAGGATTTAAAGTTAGTATTTCCGAGTCCACCTTTCCCACCTTGCACTACTTGGAATTCCATTTCAGGTTTATCAAGGTCTACTATCACCTCCTCACTTTCTTCATCTATTATTTGCGTTCCAACTGGAACTTTAAGTACGACATTTTTTCCCGCTGTGCCAGATCTATCTCTGCTTGCACCACTTTTCCCATTATTTGCTTTAATGTGTCTCCTATAACGAAAATTAAGCAAAG
>NZ_WQMP01000005.1:0-15593 GCF_013366855.1 Wolbachia endosymbiont of Madathamugadia hiepei | reverse complement strand
TCTTTTCTACGCTTATTTCATATTCCATGCAACCCAAAAAGCCCTCTATTTCCAGCTCTTTCTTTATCGGCTAATCCATAGTTAGCGTTATTAACATTACTTGCTGTCTTTATTTTATCGTTCTTATTTGGAGATTTAATCCCTGTTGATGCAAAGATTTTTTTATACTCAGTGAGCTTGAATATCAAGGAAGTTTTGAGCTTTACAATGCCTTTTATTATTTTTTCTTTGCTATTTAATAGCATTAATAATCTAAAGAATGCAGCGATTACATTCATCATATTGCTACTAGTGGCGGTCTTCTTGTCAAATTTGTTTTCAAGCCTTATTGGTTATCTCACAGGATATATTATTACACAAAATCTTCATATTAACTCTGAAATAGTGTTGCCTCAAAGCGCACTAAGCAGCCCATGGAGATTCAGATTACCAGCATTGATCTCAAACTTTCATGCTCTACTGCTTGGGCTCATCGCTGGAGTAACTGTACATAGAATCATTCCACAAAAGAGTGATATCATCGCTAAAAAACTAGCGAGTATAGCGTTCTTTCTTCTCAGAAGAATATTAATTCCTGTTATGCCTGTATTCATACTAGGTTTTGTCTTAAAATTGCAACACGACAAAGCATTATCAGCCGTTTTTGAGGATTATATTGCAATTTTTACTATCATGATAATTGTTATCCACACTTATGTTATATTGCTATACGGAGTCGCAAATTCATTTAAGGCAAAGGACTGGCTAACTAGCATGAGAAATATGCTACCTGCAATGGTAACGGCAATTGCAACATCGTCAAGTAGCGCTGCAATACCTGTTACTTTAGAAGGAAGTAAAAAGAATGTAAAGGGGCATAATATAGCAGATGCCATGGTTCCTGTAATTGCAAGTACCAATTCTATTGGTAGTTGCTTCAGTATTATTGTTCTGGTTTTGGTAATCATAGAATCATTCGGTACTCAATCGTTAACAATATGGGAACATGTGGGTTTTTTGTCGTATTTTTTGCTGCTGAAATTTGCTGCAGCAGCGCCAGGCAGCGATATAATTGTGGTGCTTGGACTTCTTGAGGGATTGGGTTTTTCTCCGGCCATGTTGTCATTAATAACCGCAATTTACGTAATTCTTAATCCAATTATCACTGGTGCAAATGTTGCTGGAGATGGTGCATTGGTTATTATATTCACTAAATTTCACAGGAGACTCTTTGCAAGAGAGAAACAGAGGGCTTTAAAGTAGTTTGCCTAAATACGACTTTTCTTGTCAACTTGCACATAAAACCAGCTTTAGCATATGCGAAAAAACTACTTGACAAATTCTTTCAACTTCCTTATAATGATACTGAAGCTATTTGTTTAACTTCCCAATCTGTACAGGTTAAAATGACAAGGAAACTTGTATTTGGCGTACTATTGTTTAATTTTTCGCACTATGTGCACTGCATGTCTTTTTAAAACTTCTGGTTTTCAAGCTGAAACGCGCTCATAAGTCGTTTAAGACATCACCCAACACCGGATTTTAAAATAGAGAGTGGAATAACTAGCTACCTCGGGGTTTTATTGTCTTTTTCCTCTGTCTGGTAAATTTCTTAAATATTATAGCTTAGACTAGTTGCGTTTAAAAGCAGCTAAATTGCAGCGTTTAAGGCATAAAAACGCCAATACTAAAAATAAATACCGACCAGGATTTCTTTTGCTTTTTTCCTCATTTGGTAAATTTCTTAAATATTAAAGCAATTCATGAACGAACATTTGTTTTTACAACAAATGTTGTCATAAAGTGAAATGAGATCCCAGCGTCGCGCACTGGGATGACAGGAGATAAGGACTTTAGAATAGAGTTTTAATCACTCCATAGTTTCTGTATAATCTTACAATTCAATTGATAGATTATGAAGATAATAATAGGTAGCGCTAGTAAAGAATTAGGGGAATCAATAGTTAATAAGCTAAGTGTTCAACCATCCCTTACTCAGGTATCAAAATTTGCCGATGGCGAGATGAATGTGTACGTGGGAGGCGATGTTTATAATCAAGCGGTATATATAATACAGTCAATTTCTCCTCCTGCAAATGACAATCTTATGGAGCTGCTGATCACAATTGATGCAGTAAAGAGATTGGGAGCTAAAAGAATAACGGCGATTATTCCCTATTATGGATATAGCAGGCAAGATAGGGTTATTAAAAATGACAATATGCAATCTGCTTTGAGTGCGAAATTAGCTGCAAATCTCATCCAGGCTGCAGGTGCAAATGGTATTGCAATTATTGATTTGCATTCGAGTCAAACTGAAGGATTTTTTGATATACCAGTCGCTAATTTGAGCTGCCTTGAAGCATTTCCTGACTCTATACACACGGAGAATTTGGCAATAGTTGCACCCGATGTTGGAGCAATCGGTAGAGCGCGTGCTTTTGCAAAGACTTTAGAAAAAAAGTATGAGATGGAATTGAGTAATAAGATTATCGTAATAGATAAATATAGAGAGAAAGCAGGTACATCTCAGGTAATGAATGTAATAGGAGAAGTGACAGATAAGAATTGTGTCATCGTCGATGATATAGTTGATTCTGGTGGAACATTGTGCAATGCCGCTCTTGCTTTGAGAAGTCACGGGGCAAAGTCTGTAATTTCATGCATCACACATGGTGTGCTTTCGGGAAATGCAATTGAAAAAATCTCTTCCTCTTCTCTGGATAAATTAGTGATCACAGACACCATACTTCACAAATTTGAAAAAACTGGTAAAATAGAAGTTGTTTCAACTGCAAATATTTTGGTTCACTTCATTAAAGAGGATAAGAATGCCAGCTAGATCAACAGAAGACGTCATCACTTCGCTAATAGAGTTTGTGAACAAAAGAAAAGTAACAATTACTAAGGAAGAAATGCTTAAAATTGCACAGCTTGTAAGAATTAAGTTATCAAATGGCGAAATTGAGCACTACTCCAAAGAACTAACGATGCTGGATTGGATACATGATATTTTGTTGCAAGTTAACACTGAAGGTGTTTCTCCTATACGTTATGGTAGTATAGATAAGGACATTCACGTACGTGATGACGTTGTTAATGCTCAGAACATTAAAGAGGAGATATTATCCAACACAAAATCTGAGCATGGATATTTTGTAGTGCCAAAGGTTATAAACGATTGAAATAAGGCTGTGTTGTACAGTTCCAAAGTGTGGTGGCATGATAAAGTATGAAAAAAATAGTTGACTTTCCCAAATTCACCTGTTATACTATAAGACTTTTTCTGTAAAAGGATAAGTAGCTTCAAGCACCAACGTCAAGTTGGTGCGATTTTTCTGGGTTAATATTCCTTAAGCTGGTTTTAATATATACTAAGCTGACGCAGTTACACACTTTCTTTATTGAAGAATTAAAAAAGATGCTGTGTACTAGCCACAGTGGTAGACTTTGGTAAAACTTATGGCAGATTCAAAAGTTAGTGTAACTTTCAGGTTGTCTTGTCGACGTAGCCGCAGTTGCTGAGTGGATTCAGCTACTGAGTTGATATACATCAGATTTAAGTAGGTTTTTTACTATTTCAATCTCTCTCACCTTTCTACCTTCATCAAATTTTTGCTTGAGGCAAATCATTCTCATGTTTCTGAGCCTGGTTATAAGAGGCTTAATGACTTTACTTGAATGTTTGATATAATAATTAAATTACAAAATCGATTGAAGTCTAGCATGAATGAAGTAGTAACATTTGGCTGTCGTTTGAATTTTTATGAGAGTGAGTTAATTAAAGAAGCACTAAGAAAAGCAGAGAGAAAAAATGTCGTTGTAGTACACAGTTGTGCAGTGACAAATGAAGCAGAACGCCAGGTGAAACAGAAAATACGTAAGATTCATAAAAATGATCCAAGTAAAGAAATTATTGTAGTTGGCTGTGCCGTTCAATTAGATCCTAAATCGTACAGTAACATTCCTGGTGTAAGCAAAGTGCTGGGCAATCAAGATAAGCTAAAGACTGAAAATTACTTGCTAAATAATAACAAAATATTAGTCAGTGATAATCAAGCAAGCAAATCAGAACCTATTTTAATTAATAAGCTTGAAGATAAATCAAGAGCATTTATTGAAGTCCAAAATGGCTGTAATCATAGCTGTACATTTTGCTCAATCACTGAAGCAAGAGGAAACAACCGATCCGTACCAATCAACAATATTATAGAGCAAATCAAGATTTTTGTAGCAAATGGCTACCAAGAAGTAGTGTTTACAGGTGTTGATGTTACTGATTTTGGTACAGATTTATTTGGCAAACCTTCACTTGGTTCAATGATCAGGAGAGTTTTAAAGGATGTACCGGAATTGAAGAGACTTAGGCTTTCTTCCATTGATGTTGCTGAAATTGACGACGAGTTAATGAGCTTAATAGTTAACGAATCAAGATTTATGCCACATTTACACTTAAGTTTGCAATCTGGTAATAATTTAATCCTAAAAAGGATGAAACGTCGTCATAGTAGAGAACAAGTGATAGAATTTTACCATAAAGTAAGGGAATTGAGGCCTAATATAGCGTTTGGTGCTGATATTATTGCTGGATTTCCAACGGAAACTGATGAAATGTTTCAAGATACTGTTAATCTACTAAAGGAAACGAACATAGTTTACCTACACGCTTTTCCATATTCAAAGCGAAAGAACACGCCTGCTGCACTAATGCCACAAGTGCCAGAGAGTGTGCGTAAAGAAAGGGTAAAAAACTTAAGGGAAATAAGTAGAGAAATGATGAGTAACTTTTATCAATCTTTGATCGGCACTAAACAAAGCGTTTTAGTTGAGCAAAATAATATCGGCAGGGCGGAAAATTTTGCACTAATAAAGCTTTCATCAGAGGTGCAGGCTAAAAGCATTGTAAAAGCTAACGTTATAGGAATGGAAAATGGTTATTTAATTGGTTTCTTAACTTCTTGATGTGAGAAAAAACTTGTTTATGATGAAAAGATCTACTGTTTTTGATGCATTGATAATCCTATGTATTAGCTTTTTTTCCGCTCAGGCTAATGCAGGTGATGTTGAAGATCTAATGCTTGCAGACAAACTTGTGTGCCATAAATCTAGAAAATATGATGAAAAAGAAGCTACATCAGTTAAAGACAAAAGACTTAATTTCTATATTAGCGCCAACGGTGGCAAGATATATCACGATAACTCAGAGACATGTATGAATGGCATAAAAGCAATCGGAGAGAGAGTTCTCACTTTAGTTGAAAACCGTTTCGGTTCTATAATGAAAAATATAGTGGCAGGTGAAATTAAAAGTATACAGCAATTCAATGGTAAAATTGATTTCCAGTGGCTCAGCAGCATATCTGTGGGTTACTATGCTAGAGAAAATGGCAGAATTGACTTCGAAGCTATGTATTCTGGAATCAATATTGAAGGTGGTGATTCTCCTGCGGTATTTGATAGGTCAGCTAGTATATTCGCATTTTTGTTAAACTTCTATTATAACCTTAGTATTCAGGATACACAATTTGCTCCATATATTGGTCTTGGTATAGGACCAACAGTTTTTAGATTTAAAAAGGTTAATGGTTCACCTAAAAATTCAATGCCATTGAATGTTCCTTGGTTTGCTTATCAAGTGAAACTTGGTGTTAATTATTCAATAATTCCGGAAGTCAAAGCCTTCCTTGGTTATCGTTACTTCAGCATTCCAATACCTGTTGCAGATGACATATCAACTCATAATGTTGAAATCGGTTTGATGTTTAGTTTTTAGTTAATATATATAAATTCTCATCCTTTTTATCTAACAAACCAAACGTTGGTACAATTGTTGCTTTTAAAAAGATGACGGTTTCTACTGTTCTCATGTTATCCGCTAACCTTTTTGACTTCTGATGCAATGTAGCTTTAAGGCTTTGCTTATCTTCTCTATGCTCTATAAGTCCGCCAATTACCATAACTTCACCACTCTTGATTTTTAACATAGAGTTCATTTCCCTAGTTTCAATAATTGGAATGTTACTATTTAGTTTTGTTTTACTCTGCTGCGCGATGTACTCTATATTTGGGTCTTTAGTGTAGCCGTTAATTCTCGATAAGGTTGGGTGTATATCCATGAATATTTCACTAGTATCAATATTGATGCTTGGACAGATTATTAACACAACGCCTATTGGAACACTATTCATTTTGGTAACTAAGGTATGATTGGAGTTTTTTTGTATATCAGAGGTAAAATAAACGTGATTTTTAGTGAAAGAAATCATCGCTTGCTGATTATTTATGGCATGTACTCTAGGGCTTGAAATCACAGTTGAAGTACCAAATTTATCTAAGCTTTTTACTAAATTCCCTAGATCACCCACACCGAAGTTCATTGCTAGATTAATAATGGAATTATCTTGATTCATTACAGGTTTGGTTCCATCGCGTAAGTTGTCTAAGTTGATACCAGAAAGGTACTTATCGTCTAACACAACTTCAACTATCTTTGCCTCTATCATTACTTGAGAAGACGCTCACTGCTTAACTTTATTAATATATTCTTCAACAGCTTTGTGGATGCTTTTTCTAGCATTCAAAATAATAACACCGGCTTCTCTATTAGATGAAAGAAATTCTCCATCATTCACCCCGTTGACATCCATTATTGCATTCAATACCTTTTCCAATGAGTTCCATAAATCGCTGCTATATTGAGACTTCATAACGCTATTATAATCCTTATCGGCATTGATCCCATCACTGCTGGTAATATTGTTGTTAACAACAAAACTGCTTTGAGCAGAGTGTTGAATGTTGACGAAGTCTACGTAATAATTTTGCGTGTACGGTAAATCTTGCTCAATTCTAATCACACCATTACTTGTTGAGTAAGGCAGTTTGGCGCTATCAGTTATGCTCTGAATTACTTCATTTATATTTTTGTCTTTTAGCTTTAAAATAATATTGCCTGATATTTTTGGATCTATATCCAAGTTAATGTCAGAAAGTTTCCCTATCTCAATCAGCAAGTCCTTTACTGGCACTTCTTCACCAATATTAATAGAAATAAGCTGACTACTGGCAGTGAAATCAGGAAACTTTACGGGCAAAGGTACAATCTCTGGTACTGTTGGTTCGTTGCTCTCCGAAAGAAAAATTTTGCCCTTGCATTGCCTCAGTGAGTGGTCATGCTCAATATCATGATGATTTTTGTTGTCTATTTGGGTAGTATATCCCTGAGTAGGTAAGCATATACAGGAGATGATAAAAAGGAGCATTGAGCATCTAAAAATGGTCATTAGAAAAAAAGCATATAAAACCATTCTAATAGATTTCTATAAAAATATTAAAAATGTATTTAATTTTGTTTTCATTCGGCAAAATCACTGCACTAAATGCTACAAATTTACAGGGGCAATGACAGAAGGAGAGGCACTGGCACACGTTCTGTTTTTTTTATATGGTCGTACAGGAAGCCTAATAATGTTAATAAATGTTACCTACCTGTTAGTTGATTCTTTCCATCCAAGCATTCACTTGCCTTAACGTTTCAACAGAAGTCAAGTCTTCTGTGCTGAGTGGTAGGCGGACAGTTTTGTGTTCTATAAGCCCAATATCATGCAGGAGTGCTTTAGTGGGTATGGGGTTACTGGCAATAAATAGTGCTTTGCAAGCTTGTTGCCAAACATCTGCTGAGTTTTTTACGTTATCTTCTGTCATTTGAGCAGTTGTTTTTTTTCTAGATTCCAACGTCATGTGCTGGAATGACAGTAGGCATCGCTTAACATATTCATGCACTACGTGTGGCCAAATATTGGAGGCAACAGAAACCAAGCCAGTTGCACCACAAGCAACCATATCAGATATCATATTATCATCTCCACAAAAAACTTCGACGTTTGGCGCGACTTTTTTATATTCAATTAAAGTATCAAAAGTGCCACTTGAATCTTTGATAGCCCAAAATTTTTCGTGGCTGGATAAGTTACGCACAGTTTCAACATGGAGATTTACTCCTGCTCTCGATGGAATGTTATAAAGCATAGCTGGCACATGTGCTTTCTCAAGTAGCTTTTCAAACCATAAAGTTTGCCCCATGATTCCAGGCTTTGTATAAATTGGAGTTGTCATGAGATAACCATGAATAGGAATATCCTTGCAAAAGTCAAGCCACTTGAGGGCCTGATGTAAATTCACTCCCGGTACGCCAACCATAATTTTCGTGTTTAATTCCAGCTTACACACGAATTCAACTAATGTACGTTTTTCAGAATCAGTGAGTGATAGGCCCTCACCTGTGCTACCTAGCAACACTACGCCATTTCCAGCTTCAGCTTGCATTGTCAGTAAACGCTGCAAACTGCGGTAATCTATGCTATCTCCGCTACAATTAAAAGGCGTGACACAAGCAGTCCATAGAAATGTAGATAATGATTTCAATTGAAGTTATTAAAATGGTATTTCATCATCGATTAGCTCTTCTTTTATCTCACTGTCAAAACTTTCATACTGATTTTTTTGCTCTGTTTCGTTTTGCTTGTATTCATTTGATTTATAATCAGGGCTTGGTGCACTATTTCGTGAGTCCAAAAGTGCAAGAACGCCACTAAAATTCTGTAGCAACACTTCTGTGATATATCTTTCACTACCACTTTGGTCAGTATATTTCCTAGTTCTCAAAGAACCTTCAATGTAAACTTTACTGCCTTTGCGTGCAAAATCCTTGACGACTTTTACTAATCCTTCACTAAACACTACAATATTATGCCACTCTGTCTTTTCAGAGCGTATACCGGAAGACTTATCAGTCCAACTTTCAGATGTGGCTATTGAAAAACTTGCCATCTCTTTTCCATTTTGCATAGTTCTAATTTCAGGATCCCTTCCTAAATTACCAATTAATATGACTTTATTTATAGTACCACTAGACATAATTATGCTTTGAATAAACTTTTTATATTATCTTATGCGAAAATACTATTGTCAAATCTAATGCACTTGGAGGGATTTGAACCCACGGCCTTTGCCTCCGGAGAGCAACGCTCTATCCAACTGAGCTACAAGCGCACATATATTAAATTATCTAATAGATAAGCTATCTAAGTCAAATTTTTGGCCTGGATAAAGCGTGAACATAACATTCCCATCGCCTAAATATACATTCTAAGAATTATTTACTCGCTTTTTTATTACTTTTTGGTCTACAATCCATACAAAAGTTACATAGTTTTCAGTCACTGAATGAACTTTTAAATCCTTGGCGTTCGAAAACAGCCTTCCATTCACCCATATTCCCCACGTATCAGAAGAAAAGTACAAAATCGAATCTAAACTTACCATCTTATAATTGAAATTGTCTAATATCCTTTCTTCTGCAGCTCCCGAAGACCGCAGGTGAAATTTTTCCATTTCACTGATTATCTTATTAATTGGTTCCTCATCAAAAAAAATGCTTTTTATATCACTGTATTGTGATAAGGCGTCAAAGTCACTCTCCACTGCTTCCTTTATTATATCATCCTGATCAGTGTAACTTGTTTTTCGATCGTTTATAAAGAAACATTCTTTTGCACGCAAATTTGCTATGTTAATAAAATCATCGACTTCTTGATTGCCAACTTTGAAAACGCTCTCGAAATATTTTTTCTCCATCATTACCCCATGCTTAGAGTGATAGCAAACCATTTCATCATTATCTTGTTTTTCTATATGTACACATAAACCCTTGCTACTTAATCCCAGTATTCTGTGCTCGATAAAGTCCTCATTGCCAATATATTGCCGACAAGTATATTCTTTACAAATTTCTATGCTTTCTATAATACCTTTACAACTGCAATATACATTCACACTGAAAAACAGTAGAGTGAAAATAAAAAGCAGCTTTATCTTCATCATTTCATCTATTTAGTATAGTGTACCAGTCAAAGACCATATTGGCTCTCACTATCTCTATCATATTACCATTCAAAATCTGATTCATAGTTGCAGCATCAATGTCTCTCTCTTTATTCAGAATAAGAGATTTGATCGTAACATAACCAGGCAGACTTGGAATAGACTGTAAAAATAAAAAAATATGTTTATCGCTAATTGAACTGAAGTTTAGGGTAACTTCACTTTTTATCACTTTTGTGTGTTCACTTTCACCGTGTAATTCAACTTCCTCAGGTATGGAAATTGATATTTCAGGCTCTAGTATGTAGTATTTTTTATATAGCTTACCAAGCTCAAAATTCAAATTTGCAATGTATCTGCTGCTGTGTAAATTTGAAGAAGAAATTCTTTTCCACAAATCTAGGTTTTTATTTAAAACAACTTCCTTTTTTTGGACTTCAGTGATTTGTAAATTTATAGAACGTATCTCATCAATGGCATTTTGGTTTTTACTATGGACTTTTTTGCTATAAATAACAGCGTAAGTTAACGCCCCTATTAACCCAACAGATAATAACAAATAAAACACAAGTTGAATTGCAACTCTTTTTTTTAACTGGAAGATATTCATTAGTTTACATAGCCTCTCCTATTTTAACATCAATAGATATATTTTGCTTTTTAGTGACAGGAAAACTAGAAATATCAATGTCATAGGTGCGAAAGTTGTTGTTTAATTTTTTTTGTAGTTCCTTGTATTGATAAGAAATATCTTTATCAGGTTGAAGGTCAAAACTTAAAGTCGTAGTAATATAATTTTCCGCCTCATTATAACTCCACTTAAATGATTGAAGTTCTACACCCGGTACTTTTAATTTTTCTACATACCTCACTTGCACAAGAGGAGAATATTCCATCTTAGATAAAATGTTATTGATGTTAATAAAATCATAGACCTCACTTATTCTTTTCACATTATAGTTTTGGCTGAGTTTCATTAATTGATTATCTAAGGCTCCCTTTCTTGCTGATAAATTACCGGCAACGTTAAGATTCGAATGCAAATTTAACAAATAAAGGGTGTTGATTACAATGAAAATTGAAGCAAAGTATAGAAAAATTCGAGGAGAGTGCAAATAAAGGTAATTTAATAAATAAAATTCTTTAGTTTCTTTTGTATTGAAAATAGCTGCCGGCTTATTCTTAAAACTGTGGAATAGAATTATGGTATCGCAGAAACTGTCTTTCTCACTCACAACTAATTCTAACCCTAGCAATTTGCCCAGCTCATATGGAGTGAATATGCTCACGCTATTTTCCGAAAAACTTATGACTGATAAACTAGTCTTAATATCTTCTGGTACTACCATGCAAAGGTCGATAAGGTCGTTTTTCTTGAGGCCAAACTTAGTTAAGGACCGAATAGTATTTCGCACTTCTTGATATATTCCACCCGCAATAATTCCTGGTAGATTATCCTTAGTAAACGGCACTAAACGCGTAAATACCATTTTATTCTCTTTAAAAACCACTTGTCTATAGCCTCCAGTTTTGGTTGCAACAACTATGATCTTCCAATTATCAGGGTCTTTATATAAGACCTTTTTTGCCATATTATCTATTTCTATAGGAAACATTAATATTCCCTTAAAGTTAGAGCCTATCTCTATAAACACATTCAACCAATATTCCACTAAATGTTTTGCTTTTGATGACACAAGAAGATAATACCAGTTTTGGTTAAATTTATTTGGTTTCTCAACCAAATAAACTGAGCTTATATCGTTATTGCAAGCAAAATGCTCCACCTTTGCTTTTGCTGATAGGTAGGCACTAATCCTATTTACTTTTGGAATGGATTGTAGCAAGTAATTCTGATCTGCATGATTGAGCACTAGATACAAAGGTGCTTTTTTATCCGATGAAAGGCATAAATTTAGATCAGATACTGCTTTATCATTTTTGTCCTTAATGAAATATCTTTTATTTAAAGTGTTATTTTTGAAATATAGTAATATTATACCTCCTTCTCCAACAGAAAGCATGAACCTGCTTTTGGATTTTAAACTAAACATATTAACAAAGTGTACACTTATCCATAATTAAAAAAGCAATTTATTGAAATTTATTAAACGTTATAGGGAAATATTGTTATAAATTTCTACAACAACATTATTTATATTATAATTTATTGATAAATTTAGTACTGATATTAACCTATTTATATAACAAAATTAAGAAAATTTATTTTACAATTTTAATTGACATAAATCATTAGCCTGGTTATGATTAATATAGTATTAATACGTGAGGTAAAAAAGTGGTATCTGTGCAGCTAAGCAGTGTGAGAAATAATAGCTATATATAAGCTACTATTGAACATAATACACACAATTAAAGCTATTACAACTTGAACACTTGTAATCCCACTGCTTTAGCTGTTTACTACAGTTTTTACATTTCCAACATGGGTCAGGCAAAGCTTCTGAGCCCATCTTGTTTAGTAAGTGAACTACCTCGTCGTATTCTTGCAATTTAATTTGAAGCCGCGCCATAATAAGGTAGACTGATATGTAATTAGCTTTTTTCATAGCAATGCCTAGATGTTGATTTGCAAGATCATACTTACCTAAGCTAATTGAAGATAAAGCAAGTAAACAATAACTAAAATAATAATCAGGACGCAAGCCGTATAGTTTTTCAGCACCTTTACTATTTAAACTGATGTAAATTTTTGCTGACTCAGGAGTAGGATTTACTGTATACTCTGCCTCTAGTACTGCAGAAGCTTTTCTGATTTTTCCAAGTTTAATATATAATTTCGCCTTTAAATAATTGATAGGCTGAAAAGTTGCGCAATGATTTTGCGCTCTAAATAAAGACTTTATAGCTTCCTTATAATTCCCTTTACTTTCATATTGCTTTGCTAAAGCGCAATAAAAAACTGCTAACATTTTTTTGCGATCAAAAGGAAGAAAAATATTGAACTTCGCAGCTTCCTTTAACTTCAAAATTGCGCAAGCCCAATCTTCTTGTAATATGCAATGCTCTATTTGAAAGGGAATAGACAGAATTTTATCATTAACCGAACTTGAGCAATACTCTATGAATTTTTGAAAGATTGCCCCCTCTTGCTTGAGGTAGACAATCAGTTTATTGGCCAGAAGTAGAGCTAAGTTGCGATTTTTACTTGCAATACTTGTTAAACCGTTGCTGAAGAAGCTGTAATTTCCCATCTTACCTGAGTTAAAGAGCTTTATTAAAGATAACTTATCGCTTTCCTCATTTAAATTTTTAACTAGCTTGTGAGCGTTCTCTGTATTGCCCAAATCCATGCTAAAAAGAGCTTCAAAAAGAAGCAATTCTTCTTTATCCTTTCTTCTATTCCTTATGTTGGCAAATGTTGATGAAATGGAAGAACAAAAGCGTGCAAGTATAACTAATAAAAACAATAAAAATACACAAGCGAAAATAATGAAATATAGATCAACACTTATAGTGTAACTGCCTAATTCTAATCTCATTACTTCACCGCTCACTTTGACCCATATGCCAAATAAAAAAGAGAGAGCGAAAACTATGAAGTAAATCATGAGATATATTGTAACAAGTGATGATATATTATTGAAATATTCTTAGAAGCTACAATAAAACCGTTCAATTTACTGATCCATGGTTTAAATTCCGGATGTGTTAAATCGCCTATTGTAGTAGCTATGCCCTGCCAATCATTATCGTTTATTGACTCCTCAATTTCTGCCAACTTTACTCTCAGTGGATCGTTTTTATCTTTTACTTTTATCCAGTTGGAAATAATTCTTTTAAAGAATGTACTCTTATTATAGTCAATAACAGCAGTGGTCTTTTCAAAAGATAATTTCAACTCATATAAAGTATTTACCTCTTTTAAACTTTCCAATTCACTCACTGCGTTCTCTATCTCTGGGTCATCAAGCTCCGATATTAAAGGCTTTATTGAATTTATATGATTATCAAATCTTGCTTCTTGTAACAACGAATTCTTCATTTGAATCACAAGTAGCAGCAATTTTGCAAGGTTCTTATGCCTTGAACTACCATCACCTTGCTCACATTGAGTGTGCAGATTCCTCTTTAGTTCAAACATCTTTTTTTCTATTCTAGATTGATTAACCTCAAGTAACATCTTGAGCTCATCCATGTTTTCCGTCAAAACCTTTATATTATCCTCGCTTTCTTGCTGATTTATTTTTAAAAATACTATGTTATTTATTGTAATATAACTGACAAACAATAACACAATTAAGAACCAACCTATGCATTTTTGCTGAGTATCATTCATAACGTAGTATCTCCGCAGGATCCTGCGCAGCTGCTTGTAATGCAGGACCAATTGTTGCTAAAAATGACAGAAACAATGCAAGTGCAGAAATATTTACCACGTCTTGGGGAACTAATATCACTGGCAAGCTTGAAAAAAAGTATATCATAGGATCAAACAATTTAACGTTAGTGATGCTCTCTAAAAACACTCTAATATTTTCAATATTGAGAGAAAAAACAACACCTATAATACAGCCAAGACAAGTTCCTATAAAACCAATCAGTAGCCCACAAGTGCAAAATATGCGCATAATGCTTCCAGTTGTTGCACCAAATGTACGCATGATTGCAATTGCAGATTTCTTTTCTTGCACTATCATCATTAAATTTGAGACAATATTGAATGCTGCTACAATGATAATCAAAGTGAGAATTAAAAACATCACATTTCTTTCAGTCTTTAAAGCATTAAAATAGTGGCTTTGTTGTAATTGCCAACTTTCAGCTTCCATTCCTGTCTCTTTTTCTATAGCATTTGCTAGCTCATTAGCCTTAGTAATGTCATCTACAAATACTTCTATATTTCTTATACTGTCTTTATAATTAAAAAAAGCCTGTGCTGATTTTATGGGCATATACATTAAAGTATTATCATACTCAAACATACCCATATCAAATATTGCGATAACCTCATATTCTTTCATTCTTGGCATATCATCGAACAATGCATCAAATCCTTCAGGTGATATAAGCACAATTTTATTGCCACAGTCAATGTTCAAAGCTTCTGCTAATCGTGCTCCTATTATCACCCCTTCATCAAATTTTTTTACATTACCCACAATTACATTATTTGTAACAGCAGTATTATTAAATAAGTCTTTAACTGATACACCTCGCACCACGCTACCTGTAATTTTACCATTTGCTGCAATGATCACTTGGTCACTGATCATAGGAGTTGTTTTCAATACACCTGGAATCTTCTCAATAGATTTTGATACTGCATGATAATCTGAATTTATGTTTCTATCGAAATAAACATTAACATGGCCATCAATGCCAAGTATTGAGTCAAGCAATTTTGCTCTAAATCCGTTCATTACAGACATCACCACTATTAGCGTTGCAACTCCAAGAGCAATGCCAATAATAGAAAACAAAGTCATGATAGAGCAAAACCTGGCATTTTTTGCTCGCAAATAGCGAACAGCCATAGTAACTTCAAAGGCAATGGACATTACAAAATATTTTGAAGTTAAATATTATACTCCTGAGATTTCATGTAATTGTAGACTTTTCTTCACTTAAAAACTAGAGATTTTTATTTCTTGAAATTTAAAATGCTTATAGAGCATCTCTAGTCTCTGTGAACAAAATTTTAGAGAAGCCATATGAGAGAACCAACGAAGTTTAAAAAACCCATGAAAACCTCAGCAGTCTTGTCAAAT
>NZ_WQMP01000194.1:0-1237 GCF_013366855.1 Wolbachia endosymbiont of Madathamugadia hiepei | reverse complement strand
AACTACGTTGACAGATCAAACTTATTTTTGAGTAGGTTAAAGGGAATAACTGATCCGGAAGAAAAGCGAAAGATTATCGGCAATACTTTCATTGAAGTGTTTGAAGAAGAGGCGAAAAAAATAGGTGATGTGGATTTTTTAATGCAAGGCACCATCTACTCCGATGTAGTTGAGTCAGGGCACGCTTCAGGAAATACTAGTACAATTAAATCTCATCACAATGTTGGTGGATTGCCGGAAAAGATGAATCTGAAGCTAGTAGAACCTTTACGCTACCTCTTTAAAGATGAAGTAAGGCTGCTTGGAAAAGAAATTGGTCTTTCAGACGAGGTAATATTTCAACATCCGTTTCCTGGACCTGGACTTGCAGTGAGGATCATAGGTGAAGTAGATGAAGAAAGAGTGCGAATATTGCAAGAGGTAGATGAAATATATATCAACACAATGAAAAATTACGATCTGTATGATAAGATATGGCAAGCTTTTGCTGTACTGTTGCCAATAAAAACTGTGGGGGTTATGGGAGATAACCGCACATATGGATATGTTTGTGCTTTGAGAGCTGTAACATCATCTGACGGTATGACGGCTGATGCATTTCCGTTTGAGAATAAGAATCAACATTCATTAATATTTTGGGATTTTCTGCAGAACGTTAGCAGCATAATCGTTAATAACGTTTCCAGAGTAAATAGGGTTGTATATGACTTAACCTCCAAACCACCAGTAACTATTGAGTGGGAGTAATCATGAGCCAGTGATCCGACATTGGTTTTCTAAGTCACAAGAGCCATAAAAACTACTGACAAATTCTTTCAACACCATTATTGTAGGATTAAAGCTATTTATCTTTGCAATCTCTACGGTGGATTGTACAGTCCAGTTTCCTGCTAGCTTTATTATTACAAAATTAATACCTCTAACCTTATAATTTTATTAGTTAATAGGTTTAGAGGTAAAAAAATGAATACTACAGTAGAAAAAGATAATCCAAAAGTTTTTCCTAGTCTCTGTGAACAAAATTTTAGAGAAGCCATATGAGAGAATCAACGAAGTTTAAAAAACCCATAAAAACCTCAGCAGTCTTGTCAAATCGAGAAAAAACACGTCTAAAGTTCTTGATTTTTCCAAAGAAGCATTTAATCGAATGCCGCTCTTTATAAAGATGTTTGTCGTAGTCTCTCTTCACTTTTCAATTCCTCTTTGGCGGAATCACAGCTTTGCACTTTCTGTTCTC
>NZ_WQMP01000193.1:0-1279 GCF_013366855.1 Wolbachia endosymbiont of Madathamugadia hiepei | reverse complement strand
TATAATATAGGATGCAACATTATCGTTCAATCCAAGAAGTTTTTCCAAAGTAACTTCGAACTTGCCTTTGTTACATTCAATATATACTTTTTGAATAGAATGATGACTTTCAGAAATTTTCGATAGAAGAGCGTTATCCACAGACAGAACCAGTTTATCTCCTACTTCAGTAATGCTATTAATAAGAGTTGCTTTTTGTATTTGGGTATCTGTTTGAATAGCAACACTTTTCTGACTTACCTGGGTTACCTTATTGCCAGACCACCAGTTTTTAACACTATTCCAACCTGATGAAATTTTTCTTGCAATCCACGAAATTCCCGTGCAGTCAGCAATCCGCTTGAAAAACTTTTTTATGCTTTGCCACATATCTTACTCCTAAAATTAATAATAAATTAACTTAATTATTACATAAAAAGCATAGCATGTCAATTATTTTAGAGAATATTTTAGTATTTTTCTGAGCTTGTAACCTTTAGCAATTTAATAGCGCTGGTATTTACAACCTCTCCGCCGACACGCTTAGTGATAAAAAAACTAACATAAGGTCTATTCGTATAAGGGTCTCTCAGTATTCTCATCCCTCTGCTATCTACGATCTTATAAGCCTTTTTAAAATCTGCTATTGCGATTACCGGCAGTTTGCTTGACGCAGGTGGCATATCAGCAGATTGATATACTGGTATCCCCATTAAAGTATCTAGAGCTTCAAGCGACAAACTTGGCTGCCAAAGGTATTGGCCTGTTTGGGATTTTAGTAATCTAACACCCTTCAACGTACTTCTATTTATCAAAAACGACACATTTTTAGAGTAATATTCATTTAGAGAATAGTACAATACCATTATTGAATCGCTATCCAATTTGTTAGTTTTAACTTGCTCTATTTTATTATAACTGTTTCCATCGTCATAAGCTAAAATCCCTTTAGGCTGAAAAGTGCCCTCACCTTTAATGAAGGCTTCGTTTTCTTCCTTACTAAAAGTCTCGGCAATCTTTTCCACCAGCCAGCTTTCAACATCAACAAACGCATCATCAAGCAGCTTTTGTGATATCTGTGGCTGAGCGTATAATTCGTAAGTTGTAATGGAAATCTTTTGAATTTTAGGCGTATCCGTATCTTTTGCAAAATCATACTTGGATTTACTGCCACCATCTTCATCATCTACTGTTTCACCACTCCAACCTGCACTAGTCTCTGTGAACAAAATTTTAGAGAAGCCATATGAGAGAACCAACGAAGTTTAAAAAACCCATAAAAACCTCAGCAGTCTTGTCA
>NZ_WQMP01000004.1:0-16453 GCF_013366855.1 Wolbachia endosymbiont of Madathamugadia hiepei | reverse complement strand
GATTCTAAAAAGATTGGCGATTATATGCACTGAAATCACGACTTTATCGCTATAAATGTAGTTACCACCTTGTACTTTTGGATTACTACCGTACCAATTTTCGATAGCCTCATTAATGTGGTGAAAAATATTTCCTCTTTCCTGGAGAAATTTGTTATATTCTTTTTAGTTACTGACTCTCATTTTCTGTGGCATATTCTTTCTTCGGTAGTTAAATAGCCACTTTATAATGAATTTCGTCAGTAACCACTAGGTTTTTTAGTTGCCATGCAACAAAGCCATCCCAGTGTCGGAGCACTGGGATGGCACCATCTGTTACGCAAATTACCTGCTAATTGCAATGTTCGTACAGCTGTGAGCAACCCCCACAGTTTAGCTCTAATATCTCAAGTGTTAGCCATTTGCAGTGCATGTTGAAAGATCATTTTATGATCTAAATCAGTTCTTTTACAGATGACCTCTAATCTTATCAACCTTTCTAAGATCCTTCTGAGTTCTAAAAGTTGAAAATTTTTCAAATGAAGCTTGAAACTTTGCAACTGCTTGAAGAACAATGGGGGACTCAGCTGATCAATTGCAGCCTGTTCGCTCATTCCACTTTGTATTAACAGTAAAACGTTTTCAAGGCGCAGGAAATAATTTGATATAATACGAATTAACGCTATCGGTGAAAAATTTTCCTGTAATATCAGTGTATCGGAAATTTTGATGAAATTTGCCATGTCTTTATTTGCTATAGCAGAGCACAGGTTATCAAGTGTAACATAATCATTGTTAGAAGCTGAAAGGCACAGTTCTATATCTGCAGGTTTGAGATCCTTTCTCTCTCCTAGGTACAAAACTAATTTCTCAAGTTCTGAGTATATAGGCAGCTTGCTATGATTAAAGTAAGATTGCAAATGGTAGATTACCTCGTTTGTGTATTTTATGTCATTTTGTTTCAAGTAACTGGATACAATGTCGTAGAGATTACTACTGCTATCTTTATAGCAAGCAATTACGCCAAAAATTTTTGAGCTTTCCATATAACTTTTAGTTGCAGAACTATATGGTAGATCATTTGCTATCATCATTACGTAATGATCATTTGTATTATAATCCAATACGTTTTTTAACTCTTTAGATATACTCCCACTTACATTTATCAGCTTAACTAATTTCTTGTTAGCAAACATCGAAACGTTTGCTAACTCAGAAAATAATAAACCAGGTGACTTATTCACTGTTGCAAAGTCCATCACCTGAACTGAATACTCATCTAAACTAGCAATTATCTCCTGTACGAAAAAATCAATTCTACTATTATCGCTTCCATGGATTAACACACCCCTTAAAGTATCAGGTTTCTCTAGGAATTTTTTGATCTTAGATGGTGTAACTTTCATGCGCTCTATATCATCTCATTTGATTATATATGATTAGACTATTAACACCTAGAGCGAAGTTAAGCCAATCTATTTAATATCAACTTCATAAAATAAGCGATAATTAAGTATGCAGCTGCAATAAGTATAATTGCAGGTCCTGTTAGTAAGTCGAAACTTGCAGATAATATAAGGCCTGATATTCCAGAGATCACAGAAAAAACCGTTGCAATGATAATCATCTGCATTGGAGTTTTTGAGATAAGCCTTGCAGATGCAGCCGGTATTAACAAAAATGCAGCAATGAGCAATATTCCTATTAATTGAGCAGAAACTGCTATAAATATGGCAAGAGTAATTAAAAATTCTAGCCTGACCAAATTCACGTTAACCTTTTCAACGATTGCCAAATCTTGGTTGATGGAAATTATTAGCCAGTAGCGCCATCTAAATGCTAATATCAAACCAACCACTACTGAAGTTAAAAAAATCAATACTATGTCACTCTGCTCCAGTGTTAATATGTCGCCAAATAGCGAGCTAATAATGCTGCTATTTCTCGATGGAAGAAAGGACATCAGTATTAAACTTGATGATAAAACTACGTTAGTGACGATATTTAATATCGTATCAACAGAATACAACCTATCAAAATTAAGGGAAAGCAGTATTGCAAAAGCAATTGCTATAAACATTATGCTGATTGAGGGAGTAGTCTTAAAAATTAAAGCCAGTGCAACGCCAAGCAACGAAGAATGAGACAAGCTATCACCCAGATACGATAATCTCTGCCATATCATAAATGACCCCAGTGCACCTGTTACGAGGCCAATTATAACTATTGCAATCAGGCTGTTGATGAAAAAGTCCTGTGTAAACATCTCAAGCATGCTATATGGCCCTTAAGTAAGTGACAACAAACCTGTCTTCGGATATCAGAACATTGCGGGTTCTGCATGCAGAACCCGTTGTCATAAATTCAAAACTTAAACCTTTTTGTTCCATGAGATAGGATTTCACTGAGGAATCTAATGCATTGCGTGTTTTACCGGTACCTATCAACAAAATTTCTATTTCCTCTGTTAAAAAAGATTTAAAATGCTCCTTAATATTTATATCACTTTCTTTTAGTTCAATCACCTTCTCAGGAAAAATTATAATTGAGCCATGATATTCTTGATCATTCACCAAAAATTTTCCTTTCCCGTAACTGCCTATAAAGTTTTTATTCGTAGAAACAAAAGGAATTATGTCCATAAATCAAGTTATTAATTGAGTGTCAAATACCCACCATTCTGGCTGCTTTTCTCTGATATTCGCTGCAGCAGCTTTTGCATTCTCTTCATTATCGAATATCCCAAAACACGCTACACCGCTGCCTGACATGCGAGACAGTATAGAGCCCTTTTTTGACTCTAGTGCTAGTATCACATCTTCAATTTCAGGTACAAGACTTACTGCTATCTCTTGAAGATCGTTTTTCGTCTCTTTGAGAAGCTTCAGCAGATCCTCCTCAGCATCATCACTCCATTCAATTGGTTTTGAAAAATTCCCTTTATATTTAGAAAATACCTCTGGTGTGCTCAAAAACTTTTTTTTCGGCCTCACCAGTACTATATTTGTGGGTAGAGAGAATTTTTTTATGGGACGCAACTCTTCACCAATACCTCTAACCAAAACTGGCTTACTATCTATACTCGCAGGAACATCAGCACCAACGCTTAAAGCTATTTCATTTAAGATTGATCTATCAATTTTCCACAGTTTCCCTAGTGTACGTATTATAGCCCCAGCATCTGAGGAGCCACTACCTAAACCCGCAGCAATTGGTATATTTTTCACAACCTTTACAATGACTTTAGTTCGCGCAGGAGCATATCTAAGCAATAGGTTAACTGCTCTCATTACGGTGTTGTACCTGTTATTTATTCTAAGTTCGGAATTTACAAATTCAACTATAGAGTTGTCGTATCTGAAATCCTTTTCACCTACCTTTATTTCCAAGAAATTGAAAATACCAGCAAAAACGAATAAGCCTTCAATTAAGTGATACCCTATTTCTTCTTTGCCTACAACATGCAAAAAAAGGTTAACTTTTGCAGGAGCCTTTACACAGAAACTTTTCATTTGTATATCTTCACTAATACTACTTTCATATTATATTTTATAATGCCATTTTAGTCAAATTTTATACGATTTTTACATTTTTGATGAGATTAAATGCAATAAATCCTAGCCTCTCTGTGTGGGTAAACGCGTCTGCTGGCACAGGCAAAACCAAAATCTTAATAGATAGAGTATTAAGACTTTTATTGGAAAACAAAAGAAATATTCTCTGCTTAACATTTACCAATGCTGCAGCAAACGAGATGGAAAGTCGCATTCACAGTACACTCAGTAAGTGGGCAATATGCTCAAGAAGTGTGCTGGTGGCGGACTTAGAGCAATTGGGTTTCTCTTCGATGTCGTCCCAAAGTCCGTCTTTTTGTCATCCAAGTAGCACAACACTGGGATCTAGAGAAAACGAAGGTCAAGCAAGAAGGCTTTTCTCTGAACTGGAAAATCTGGGTTTAACTATCCAGACCATACATGCTTTTTGTTACAAATTAATTTCTAGCTTCCCTGTGGAGGCTGGCATCGCTCCAAATTGTACGCTGAGCGAATGCAAAGAGTTACATTCCATCGTATTTGACAAAACGCTTCATAACGAAACTGTGCAGGATGATATTAACCTTATCGCAGCCGAGGTTGATGAAAATAAACTACGCGACCTGCTTTATACTTTATGTGTAAAAAGACCGTTATCAGCAGATGATTTGGAGTATATCAAGGATAAACTGAGTGCCCCAGATGAAATTCATGGGTTACAGAGTGAAACGATTGAGCACGTGGAAAAATTGGCTGAAATACTAAGTGAGGGCAGCAAAAGAGATCAAAGTTACAGTACAATGCTCTATGATTGGTGTAAACCATCTGTCATTCCAGCGCGTGACGCTGGAAGCCAGAAAAAAAGAAATATGGATCCCAGCGTCAGCTACTTGGATGACACCAATATAGAAAACCTAATCAAAGTATTTCTAAAATCAGAATCGCACGAAAAAAAAAGCATATCGTCCATCATAACAAAGGGTACTTTGGAAAAATTCGGAGACGCAGAACAGATCATAGAAAATATCCAAAATGTAGTATTTACTCATGTGAGAGATGTGAATTCTTATCAAATATTCAAGAGAAACAGTAGTTTACTCAAAATATTTAAAGTGTATGCTGATTTATATAATAGTGAAAAATCAAAGAATGCACTGCTTGACTACAATGATATAATCCATTTAGCAACGAGTCTTCTCGGCAATCCAGATTATAAAGATTGGGTATTGTTTAACCTGGATCAAAAAATAGACCATATCCTCGTTGATGAGGCGCAAGACAATAGCATCAGTCAATGGAAAATTATAACAAATCTCTGTGATGAATTTTTTACTGGTGGTGATGAAAAGCGAACCTTGTTTGTTGTTGGTGACGTAAAACAATCTATTTACAGATTCCAAGGAGCAAATCCTCACCTATTTAACTACATGCAACAATACTTTCACACAAAAACCGGCGGCAGAGACTGGATATCATGTCAACTTGAAAAATCATTTCGTTCTACTCCGCACATTTTAGCACTTGTAGACAGATTATTTAACAACTTTCGTGAAGAGATCTCTTTTGTCGATAGTGAAATAAAACATATTCCTCATAGAGAAAACGATCAAGGATACCTTGAAATTTGGCCATTACTACCAAGATGTAAAGAGGAAAAGCAGCAAGCCTTACAAATTCATTTAGCACAGAGAAAAGATCATGTAATAGCAGAGCGGTTGCTCGCTCAGGCAATAGCCCACAAAGTTCACAATTGGTTAAATGAAGGGCGAATTTTAGTCGCCAAAGACCGCCATATAGAACCAATGGACATTATGATCTTGGTACGGCAGAGAAATGTGTTAGTTGACTACGTAATAAGCGAACTTAAAAAAGCAAACGTACCGGTTATAGGACGGGACTATTTTAGAATCATGGACTATATAGCTGTGCAGGACTTGATAGCTTTGGCTGAATTTTTACTCCTGCCGACAAACGATTTGGCTCTTGCGAATGTTTTAAAATCACCTCTATTTAATTTCACTGAGGATGATTTATTCAATATTGCACACGACCGTAAAGAACAGTCGTTATGGGAAAGACTTCAGGATTATTGTGAGGTCATCTATAGTGAATTAAATTATCTCATTGACTTATCCCGCGCAGAGTCCTCTCTTACATTATTCACGCATGTATTGCGTATAGGCAAGAAGAAATTTGCTGCAAGGCTAGGTCTTGAGTGCTTTGAGATCTTAGATGAATTTATGAACCTTGTGCTGCAATTTGAAAACCCATCTCTTCAAGCATTTGTTCAGTGGATCAAGGAGAATAATCCGGAGATTAAAAACGATATGCAATCAGAACGCAATGCTGTACGAATAATGACAATTCATAAATCAAAAGGTCTACAAGCTCCTATAGTGTTTTTGGTTGATACAAACACAGTGCCAAGAAACAGTGAAAGCATTGTTTTTGATGCAATGGAAGCACCATTTTGGTGTGGAAAAAACGACAACGCTTATTGCGATCAAGTAAAAAGAGAGAAAAAACTAGAGGATTATAATGAATATTTGCGTTTGCTATATGTAGCACTCACGCGTGCTGAAGATGAGTTATATATTTTAGGTAAAGAGCCAGTACAAAAGAACTCTTGGTATGATATAATTACTAGGCACGGGGAACCATATGAGAAAAAACAAGCGGATTTATGTCCAATATTTAAAGAAAGGGTTGAAGTACTGTGTGTAAATGCAAATTACCCCTCTGTTTATAAAAAACGTGATTATTTTGATGTTCCAGTAATTTCGCCTCCACCAAACCTATCTATGTCGTTCCAGCACCCCTTCTCCTGCCATCCCAGTGCCTCCTTTTCTTGTTATCCCAGTGCTCCGACACTGGGATCCAGTAAAAAGGAAGGAGAACCAGCCTCAACTACTCACCCTCCGGTGTCATCCCAGCATTTCCCTTTGTCATTCCAGCACTTGATGCTGGAATCCAGTGAAAAAAAAGAATGGATGCCAGTGTCGGAGCACTGGGATGACAAAAAAAGGAGCACTGGGATGACAAGTGCTGGAATAACAGATGGCTATGCAAGAGGTCTAATAATCCACAGCATATTGCAGTATATGCCTAAGATAGAGAAAGACAGGAGAAAAAATTGGGTAAGAAAATATCTCGATAACATGAACACCAAGGAAGATAAAGATGAAATTTACAATAAAATATTAGCCTTTAATGAAAAATATGATTATCTATTCGATTTAGAAGGTAAATCAGAAATTACACTGAGTGGAACAATTGATGGAGAGCCGATATTAGTACGTCTAGATAGGCTGTGTATAACGCAAGATAAATCAATCATAATTGATTATAAATCACACCGTAACGTTTCTGTTTCCTCGTTGAGTGAAGTAAAAAAGCAAATGTCGATCTATAAAACCTTAGTGCAAGAAATATATCCAAACAAGCAGGTAGAGTGCGTGGTTATTTGGGTGGAAGACTTGACCCTGCAATCTGATTTTTAGCTTAAACGTTAAGAAATTTACCAAATAGAGAAAAAAAAGCAAAAGAAGCCCTGGTCGGTATTTATTTTCAGTATTGGTGTTTTTATGCCTTAAATGCTGCAATTTAGCTGCTTTTAAACGCAACTAGTCCAAGCTATAATATTTAAGAAATTTACCAGACAGAGGAAAAAGACAATAAAACTCCGAGGTAGCTAGTTATTCCACTCTCTATTTTAAAATCCGGCGTTGGATGATGTCTTAAACGACTTATAAGCGCGTTTCAGCTTGTATGGGTAAAAACCCGAAGTTTTAAAAAGACATGCAGTACACATAGTGCGAAAAATTAAACAATAGTACGCCAAATGCAAGTTCTCTTGTCATTTTACCTGTACAAATTGGGAAGTTAAACAAATAGCTTCAATACCATGGTAAAAGGATTGAAAGAATTTGTCAAGTAGTCTTTTCGTTCTGTCTTCTAAGGCTTTTGCTCGTGACAACCACCGTACCTGCGATCTTATCGTGCCAAGTTTGGCAGCGTTTGTCGAAATTTGACCATATAAAGCCCAAGAATAATGGCGCAATTGACAATATAAAGGAGAAAACCCTCTTCGTTGCTTGTTTTAGAGTCATTTTTCCAAAAGTCTGTTCATCCACAACTCTGAGCCCAAGTAGTAGTTTTCCAGGCGTAGCAGCGAACCTTGTCCACATATATGCAACATAGCTAAATAGCATAATAAATTGGACTATTTGATTTAGAACCATTAATTTAACAAGTTTGCTCTGTGTTGCCCTTTCTTCCGCAGAAATCGGCGCTTGCACCTGATATTTTGCAATTATTTCGCTCAATATTTTTCTGTCCTCTGAGTTTGTAAAAAGCTGATTTGCGGCCAGGCTGCAGAACTGTAAGAACAAAACGATAATAATTAAATCAAGCAATACCGATATATAGCGCCTAAATCCCGTTACATAGCATATTCCACTTTCATCTTTTTTCACCTTTTGAATAGCATTCATAGAAGAGAGAATAGAAAATAAGCGATCAAAAAATCTGTGTAACATAAGCACTTTCCAACATTTGAGTGCCCCTGGCCGGACTTGAACCAGCATGCTTTTGCGAGCAACAGATTTTGAGTCTGCCGTGTCTACCATTCCACCACAGGGGCTTAAGTTTCAATGCTATAGGCAACACGGAATTAGTCAAATTTTTTTACCTTTACATCTTTCAAATGAGGGCTAAATATTCTACAATAATCGATAGTTACTCTAAAAATTTAGAATGAATGAATTAGCTAATCTCATCGATTCAAGAAGTGTAGATAAGGAAATATGCAAATTACCACATACCTTAGAAGCGGAGCAAATGCTCATCGGTGCAATGATTCGTGATAATAGAATTTGTGATGCCGTCGAAGATATGATCACAGCAGACAATTTCTATGATCCACTGCATCAAAGTATTTTTACGCAGATATCTAAAACCAGGAAACACGGCATAGTTGCTAATGAACTGAGCCTCAAAATGTTTTTTGAGAACGACGAAGCATTTACCAAGTGCGGTGGGGTTGAATATCTTGCAAAGCTCGCAGCGAAGGCGAGTATTGCGCTTGATATCTATAGCTTGACTAGAATAATCCGTGATACTTACTTAAGGAGATGCTTAATCAAGCTCGGGCAGGAGATAGTCGATGATAGTTACAGCTATGACATCGAAAACCCTGCACAGGCGCAAATTGAACAAGCAATGACCAAGTTGTTCAACTTAGCAGTAAAAAAGCAAGGCGAGAAGACGTATATAAAGCTTGCAAGCTCAGTTAAAGATGTAGTTGAAAAAATAAGCACGCTGAAAAATAATCCAGAAGCGCTTGGTGTTACAACCGGACTCCAAGATTTAAACCAGCTTCTTGGTGGTCTACAGAAATCTGATCTATTAATTCTAGCTGCAAGGCCTTCTATGGGTAAAACAGCATTAGCACTAAATATTGCACTTAATGTTTGTAAGATTTTACAGAAAAGACAAGATAAACAACATTATGTAGTATTTTTTTCGCTTGAAATGTCAGCAGAACAGTTAGCTGCGAGATTGATCACTATAGACTCAGGAATTAGTTATTATAGAGCGCTAACCGGAAGAATTAGTGATTTTGAATTACATAAATTTATCAATGCCAGTACAAAATTATCTAAACTATCTTTTATAATAGATGATACTCCTGCATTATCAATTAGTGCTCTTCATACTAGAATACGCTTACTGTATCAATTATATAATGTAAAAGTGGCATTTATTGATTACCTGCAATTAATTAAAGGAACAACAAAAAGAAGTAATGAAAATAGAGTGCAAGAAATTTCAGAGGTAACTCAGGGTTTAAAAGCAATTGCAAAGGAACTAAATATTCCTATCGTCGCACTATCTCAGCTTTCACGTTCTGTTGAACAACGTGATGATAAAAAACCACAACTCGCTGATTTACGTGATTCAGGAAGTATAGAGCAAGATGCAGATATAGTAATGTTCCTTTATAGAGAAGAATATTATGAACTGAGAAAGCAGCCAAGTGAAGGGAGCAATAAACATCGAGAGTGGCAAGAAAAAATGGAAAAAATTAGAAATATTGCAGAGCTTATCATTGCAAAACAAAGGAATGGGCCAATTGGCAGTATAAAGTTATATTTTGACTCTAATCGAGGTGCATTTAAAGATTATATGGAAAGATATAGTTCATAGCTATTAGCAGCCTTTTATTAATACCTATTCTTACCATAATTTACTAATTTTTAATAAAGTTGATTTGTCTTTTTATTTGTGCTAGAATTTAAATAATAAATTAATCTTAGCGAGGTGTATATAATGAAAAGCGTGTTTGCTAAAACTAACGCACCTTATCTTTTAAGTGGTGCTTCGCTACCCTAGCTCATTAATATCAGAAATATTTGCTGCAGTTCCTTATGTTAATTTTCTACTCCAATTGCAGTTTTAAATGTTTAGTCCTTCAGTTGTTATTAGTAGCACTGTATTTTTATAGCTATTATGGTTTTAACTGTAGCCATTAGTAAGAATAAAACAATTGCTGCAGTTTCAGTATTAGAAAAAAGCGGCAGAAGAATTCTGAGTTAAGAAACAAAATGGGAGGTCAAGAGCAAAAAAAAATTTCTGAAAGATAAGCTGAGATTTTTTACCTTAAAAAAGCAATAGAGGTTAAGAATGAGATTATTGGTAATATTGACGGGCTAAAACATCAAGAGCATGCAAAGAAAAACAAGAAGAGGTTTCAGATCTGTACATGTTCCGGAAGTCCATTTAAAGAAAAAAATGAGATGTTTTTTTAGATTCTGTAATTCCTAATAATCTGTCTGGCGAAAATTTAAAAAAAGGAGCTAAGATTTCCAGCCCAAAAAATCAGACAACTAAAGTTAATGATTATTTAAACTAAGTAGTAAGTGCAGTTAACTAGCTTGCTTATCAGATAGCAAAATCTGTGCTTATTTAGCTACATCTTATTTACCTTACGAACTATTTTACTACTTCTTTGTTAGCACCGTTTGATAATGTTGAAATCACTAGACTATCTGCTGCTAATCAAGGTACAACCAGATCGCAATGTTCTAAAACAAAATAACATAGGATACTATGATTCTTTGCTTAAATGTTAACCCTTAAAAAAACTGGTGTAGGCTTAGGTAATAGTACAGCTGAGCTTACGCATGCGCCACATAAGGATTTAAAATTGCGTTGTTTTTTTGGAATTTGTAATTGGTCAAGTATTATCTCTGCTGACTTTGGAACAATTGGTTGCAATAAAATACCGATTATTCTGATATACTCTAATAGTTTGTGGATTACCAAATTCATGCGCTCTCTGTTGGTTTTACTTAGCGTCCAGGGTTTACTTTTATCTATATAAGCATTGGCTTCAGATGAGATATTAATAATCAGAAGTATGATATGGTTAAATTCATACTTTGACAGATGACTCACTACTTGATCGAGTATAGCCTTGCAATTAGGTAAACCTTCAGTGTCTTTGAGCAAATTCCGGTTGATTGTTGGCACAATTCCCGAACATTGCTTATATAAAAACGAAATTGTTCTTTGCACTAAATTGCCTATGTTGTTTGCCAGTTCTGAGTTTATTCGATTGACCATATTTTTCTTATTGAAGTTGCCATCTTGACCGAAGCTTACTTCCCGAAGAAGAAAATAGCGTAGCTGATCAACACCAAACTCTTCAGCCAACTTAATTGGATCTATAACATTACCAAGAGACTTGGATATTTTCTCTCCCTTATTTAGCCACCAACCATGAACTGCAATTTGTTTTGGCAAAGGCAAATCTGCTGCAAGGAGAATTGCTGGCCAATATACAGCGTGAAAACGCAATATGTCCTTGCCGATTACATGAACACTAAAAGAGTTATCATTCGCCCAAAACTTTTCATATTCCCTGCCTTTAATATCAGGAAACCCTATCGATGTAAGGTAATTAGTTAATGCATCTATCCAGACGTAAATCACATGTTTGTCATTACCTGGTACTTTTATTCCCCAGTTAAAGCTAGTGCGAGAGATTGAAAGGTCAGTTAGTCCTGATCTTATAAACGATACCACTTCATTTTTCCTGCTCTCAGGAAAGATAAAATTTTGCTGATTTCTATATAACTCTAATAATTTATTCTGCCAACCTGACAGACGAAAAAAGTAACTCTCTTCTTTTATCCACTGAACTTCAGCACCTGTTGGCGTTTTACCATCTATTAGCTCTGATTCTTGATAAAATGCTTCGTCACGCACTGAATACCAACCTGAGTAAAAATCTAGGTATATTTGTCCTCTCTCTTCAAGTCTATTCCATAGATCTATAACTACTTTCTCATGACGTCTTTCCGTGGTACGAATAAAATCATCATACTGAAAATTTATAAACTCAGCTAGTTTTTTAAATGAAATGCTTACTTTATCTGTAAATTCTTTTGGCTTCATTCCCTGTTTTTTAGCTGCTTTTTCAATTTTTTGTCCGTGTTCATCTGTACCGGTAGTAAACTTGACGTATTTTCCAGCTAGTCTTACAAATCTTGCTGCCACATCACATAAAAGAGAAGTATATGCATGACCAATATGTGGTTTATCGTTTACATAATATATTGGTGTAGTGATGTAAAAATTCTCGAATTGCTTCATTATGCAACACTTAAAGTTTAGTCATATCCACACTAGCAGCAAAATCAATAAGCTAACTGCCTGCGGAACCACATAGTATATAATTAACACCCACGTTTTTAGTTAAATTCCACTCACGCTTTATCACATTATACTCCATACCAGCCATGCTTTGCAACTTTACGTTATTTTCTCTTAGATAATTTGCAATTTCTGATGGTTTAAGAAACTTACTCCAATTATGCGTACCTCTTGGCAGCCAGTTCAATATATACTCTGCACCAATTATTGCAAAACAGAAGGACTTAATAGTTCTATTTATTGTAGATATAAATATCAACCCCCCTGGTTTTAGTAGCTCTATCGCTTTTTTCATAAAAAGATCTAAATTATTTACATGTTCAACTACTTCCATAAGCAGAACTACATCATATTTTTTGTTACTGCTTAACTCTTCAATGCTAGTATGTGTATATTCTATATTCGACCCTACTTTCTTCGTGTATGATTGTGCTGCTTTTATGTTTTCTTCGGATACATCTATCCCCATAACGTTAATGCCAACGCGTGCCATTGACTCTGACAAAATACCACCACCACACCCAACATCAAGAAGTGATATTTCACTTAAGTCACATTTTTTAAACTCTTTTATCTTCTCAATAATATAAGACACTCTCACAGGATTCATCATGTGCAATGGCTTAAACTTGCCATTCTCATCCCACCATTCACTTGCTATTTTAGCGAACTTTGATATCTCATCTTCATCATAGGTCTGTGTGTTTTTTCTCTTACTGATACTGTTAAGCTTATCAAGACGTTTTTTATGCCTAATCTCTTCAGAAAATTCTGTCTCGAGAAATTGTTTAACTATGTCTTTTGCTAACTAATCAGTAATAAACCCTGCACCAAGACACAGTATATTTGCGTTGCCATGCTCACGAGCCAATTTTGTAATCTCAACACTATTACATAAAGCAGCATAAATTCCTTCAAAACGGTTCGCTACAGTACTCATGCCTAAACCTGTACCGCAAATTAGTATTCCATAATTTGCCTTTTTGTTTGTTATATCTTCTACAACTTTAATAGCATAATCTGGATAATCTACACTACTTTGTCCAGCAGCGCAGCCGTGATCTACGACTATATAACCCATGGTTTCCAAGTAAGGTTTTATCTTTGATTTTAACTCATAACCAGCATGATCTGAAGCAATCGATATTATATCTGACATATAAGAAATTATAACTTAAAGGCATCTAATACGAGTAATTTATTTTGCTTCCTTTGTCAAGCCGTCTAGTGACCATGATCTTTTATTAGTATTTAAATTTGAAATAAATTTTCAAGTCAGTTATATATATAAATTCTATATAATTCTTATCTTACTGCTAGTTTAACAGAATGGATCACATAGATACTATAAAGTCAAGGCCATTGCTATCTAACATAGTAAGTAAGAAAGTCAGGTTAATAAAAAGAGGAAACAGTTTTGTTGGGCTCTGTCCATTTCATAACGAAAAAAACCCATCTTTTTTTGTGAGCGACACTAAAGGGTTATATTATTGTTTCGGCTGCTTAGCTCATGGAGATGCACTTGAGTTCATTTCACAAACTGAGGGCTTAAGCTTTAAAGAAGCATTAGAAAAGTTAGCATTAGTTACAAGCGTTGAGTTACCCAAAAAACTCAGTGCTACTAGGTCTAGAAAAAGTGATAAACTGCTTTCAGTGCTAGACTTAGCTACAAATTGGTTTGTACAAAAGAACAAAGGCATTGTAGCTTATCTAAAGCAGCGTAAGATTTCACCTAAAATTATAGATAAATTTAGAATAGGTTATGCACCAAGCTCTGGTTTAAAAGAATATTTGAACTCTTCTGGTATTGAAGACAAAATTTTGACCGACATTGGCTTAATAAATAAAAGTTTTCGTGATTATTTTTGTAATCGTCTGATATTTCCCATATATAATATCGCAGGCAAAGTTATTGGCTTTGGTGGACGTGCATTAAGTTCTAGGCAGCAGCCAAAATATTTAAACAGCCCAGAGAGTCAGCTTTTTAAGAAAGGAGAAAATTTATATGGATTAAACTTTGCTTTGAGCGAAATACTCAAAAAACAACACGTATTTGTTGTTGAAGGGTATGTTGATGTGATAGCACTGCATCAAGCAGGAATTAGCAATACAGTTGCCCCGCTTGGCACTGCAATCTCCGCAGAGCAGATAAAAACCCTATGGAGATTTGCTAAAGAAATCTCCATATGTATGGATGGTGATAATGCTGGATATAATGCTGAAACTAGAGTAGCAGAACTTGCTTTGTCAATACTCAAACCAGGACATACATTGAAATTTGTGACTTTAGCAGATACCAAAGACCCATATGATATATGCAATGAACTGAAATATAAAAAAGAAGAAGTGCTCTCTGCGCTCGATCATTCAACAGAATTGCATTCTGAATATCTATGGCGTCATATAGTCAATAGTAGTCTACAAAGTGATGAAAAACTTACTCCAGAAAAATACTCAGTTCTTGAGTACAAGTTCATGAAGTATATCAATGCTATAGCTAACAGTAGTATCAAAAAATATTATAGAGATTACTTTTACAATAAGAGCAATGAATTAAGAAGAAACTTTAAAAAGCATGCTCTCAGTAGTAAAATTAGAGTAACAAAAGACGAGTACCTTCACAATAAATCTCCAGAGCTAATTGAAGCAGAACAAAGTCAGGCTATAATTCTACGTATAGCAATAGAATTTCCCATGATCTTATGCTATCCTATATTTTTTGAGCAGTTTTCTTGCTTTGAATTTACCAACACAAAAATGAGAAGATTACAACAGCGTATGATTGATACTGCAACCAATAACAGCAAATTTAATAAAGAGGCTTTATTACACGAGTTTGAGCAGTCTAATGATATTGAGGTCGTAAGGTTCATATTAAAAAAAACTAGTGTACTAAACAGTCAACTAAGCGAGAGAAAATCAGCAGAAACTGTGTGGAATAACATAGTATTACTGAAAGAATTAAGTATATTACAAAAAGAAAAAGTTAAGGCAAGGGTTAGTGGCAACTTTGATTTAGAAGAAAGGTTAATAGAACAAATAAAACAAATAGAAAGTAGCGTACAGGAAATGCAAATGAAGTTTATCCAAAAGTAGACAGATCACAAATGTAAAAATTGCTTGGCAAATTTTAACAACTTCCTTGCTTGCAGCATTAAGGCTATCTTTGACTCTAAAATTCATCTTTAATCTGTAGATTCAGTAACAAAATCTAGTAAAAAAACTTAAGACACTTTTTTGTAAATCACATAAAATTATGGTGGTTACATGTCTTTTAAGTTTTTCCTACATTGAGTTAAAATTTCTCTTAAATCAAGTAAAAGAATTATCAGCAATCAGTTTAAAGGATTAGGAAAATCAAAATCAGCAACTACACGATTCCCTATAGGTTTAGCTAGTACGGAAGTTATAAATGACCTTTATTGAGGTTAATCAATCTCTTTGTATTACAAATATTAATTGTTGAGAACTTTAATTAAGCCGCACATAAATTCTTTTTTTTTTTGAAGAAGGAAATAATTAATAGAAGAGGAAGTGTTAAGTGATATGCTTGCCCAGCAATAGAAGGAACTAATAAGCACTAAGTACTTAAGTCATAGACGGAAACGACACATAAACACATAAATAGGATTTCCTTAAAATGAAGGCCACTAACGACAAAGTCTTTCATTACTTATAGGATGGATCTAGGAAGAACGGAAAAGTTACTGGTGAGAATAAAAAAATGTTATTACAGGGAAACTTGATAGAATTTTAGGTACAACTACTAAGAGCGTTTTTGACTGCAGTCGCTGTTGCTGCATGTGAATTGCTAAGCCACTTTAGCAATGAATAAATAAGAAAAACTTTTACAGAGCAAGTTGAAGAAAATAGCAGCCGAGGTAATGCCTAGATGACAGAAATAAACTTAAGAAACCTAATCCACTTTTAGCTCCTCAGCATACAAGGTACGTGGTAGAAATTCAAGTTCTTTTACAACGCTTAACTCCTTATTTTTCGCGTGTACACCAAGCTTATTAAACTTTCGAGCAACAGGAAATACTCTTGCTTCAAGCGAACTAGCAGTTTTATTATAATAATCAACAGAACTTTTTAAGCTTTTCCTCAAATTATCAAAATTCTCACCCATTGTACAGATGCGTTCATACAAAATATGTCCCAATTCACTGATTTTTTTCGAACTTTCAGCTATCATTTCCTGCTTCCAGCCATATGCTATCGTC
>NZ_WQMP01000192.1:0-1302 GCF_013366855.1 Wolbachia endosymbiont of Madathamugadia hiepei | reverse complement strand
CTGCGGTACCAGGGGTGTTATTTTATTGGTGGAGGGATGTAATAAAAGAAGCCATTTATGATAAATGCCATACTGCCATTGTAAAAAATGGACTTAAGGTTGCAATGTACTTATTCATCCTTTCAGAAGTTGTATTTTTTATAGCGTTCTTTTGTTCATTCTTTAAAGCCTGGCTTGACCCGGTTTTTTCATTTGAAGCATTTTCTCCTACAAAAAGGGTTGAATGGCCTCCTGAGGGAATTTTGCCGCCTGATCCGTGGTCATTGCCATTTATGAACACGTTAATATTATTGCTTTCTGGTACAACTATTAACTGGGCACATCACTCTCTACTCGAAAATGATAAAAAGAGCATGATTAAAATGCTATCAACGACTATATTGCTTGGGGTATTTTTTATAATGGTGCAAGCTATGGAGTATCATGAGGCAAGTTTTTCGCTACAAGAAACAGGAGAAAAGCTGATCTATGCATCCAATTTTTATATGATTACTGGGTTTCACTGCGCACACGTTATAATAGGGATAATATTTTTGTCAGTATGTTTGTTCAGGGCTCAGAAAGATCAATTTACACCTCAAGACCATTTATGCTTTGAATTTGCTTCCTGGTATTGGCACTTTGTGGATGTGGTCTGGATATTTTTGTTTGTGTTTATTTATTGGCTGAGTGTTTTTTAGGTGGTTAAAATAATAGGTCTTGATCCAGGAATAAGTAAAACCGGATGGGCTATTATCAATCTGAGTGAGAAAAGTAATATTGAGTTTCTGGAAAGTGGTACCATATCAACTGACAGTAAGCTCAGCATAGGTGAACGTCTGCACATAATTTTCGGACAGTTAAAAAAAGTAATTTCTTTATATTCTCCAAGTGAAGCTGCGGTGGAGAAAGTTTTCGTTAATAAGAATCCTAAATCTTCGCTAACTTTGGGATATGCGAGAGGGGTCGTAATTTTATCATTGGAGGTAGCAGGGTTAACTATAAATGAATATGATGCAAACTATATAAAGAAAAGCATTACTGGAAATGGCCATGCCGACAAAGATCAAGTTATATTTATGGTGAAACAGATAGTAAAAAATTTAAATATAAAATGTCACCATGCTGCTGATGCTCTTGCTATAGCAATTTGTCATGCTCATATGAAAGGTTCATGTTTTATGGGATAGTTTTTGTGCAGCGGAATGGTAGAATGAGATAGACAAGAATGCCCTAAAAACGCTAACTATGGATTAGAAAGAGAGTAGAGAGAGAAATAGGGTAAACTCCAGTATTTTAGCAACAATAGGAGGTTACCCAATG
>NZ_WQMP01000191.1:0-1325 GCF_013366855.1 Wolbachia endosymbiont of Madathamugadia hiepei | reverse complement strand
GAATCGAAAAGTGAAGAGAGACTACGACAAACATCTTTATAAAGAGCGGCATTTGATTGAATGCTTCTTTGGAAAAATCAAGAACTTTAGACGTGTTTTTTCTCAATTTGACAAGACTGCTGAGGTTTTTATGGGTTTTTTAAACTTCGTTGGTTCTCTCATATGGCTTCTCTAAAATTTTGTTCACAGAGACTAGAGTACCAGCCACAAGATAAGGCGCATTAGTTTTATTAAATATGTTTTTCATTATATACCTCACTAGAATTAATTTATTATTAAAATTGTAGCAAAGGTGGAGAGACATGTCAAATTTATTAATAAATTAGTAAACTATAGCGAGGATAGGTATTGATAAAAGATTGCTGAAGGCTATGAACTGTGCCTCTCCGTGTAATCTTTGAATGCGCCTCTGCTGGAGTCAAAATATAGCTTTACACTGCCAATTGGTCCGTTCCTTTGTTTTGCAATAATGAGCTCTGCAATATTTCTGATTTTCTCCATCTTTTCTTGCCACTCTCGATGTTTATTGCTTCCTTCACTTGGCTGCTTTCTTAGTTCGTAATATTCTTCTCTATAGAGGAACATTACTATATCTGCATCTTGCTCTATGCTTCCCGAATCGCGCAAATCAGCAAGTTGTGGTTTTTTGTCGTCTCTTTGCTCAACAGAGCGGGAGAGCTGCGAAAGTGCAACAATAGGAATATTTAGCTCCTTTGCAATTGCTTTCAAACCCTGCGTCACTTCCGAGATTTCTTGCACTCTATTTTCATTACTCCTTTTTGTTGTTCCTCTGATTAACTGCAGATAATCGATAAATACCACTTCTACATTATATAATTGATACAGCAGACGTATTCTGGTACGAAGAGCGCTAATTGACAGCGCAGGGGTATCATCTATGATGAAAGGCAATTCAGACAATTCTGTACTAGCATTAATGAATTCATGCAATTCAAAATCACTAATTCTTCCGGTCAGTGCCTTATAATAACTAATTCCCGAATCTATAGTGATCAATCTTGCAGTTAATTGTTCCGCTGACATTTCAAGTGAGAAAAACGCTACGCAGTGTTGTTTATCTGCTCTTTTTTGTAAAATCTTACAAGCATTAAGGGCAATGTTTAGCACCAGTGCTGTTTTACCCATAGAAGGCCTTGCAGCTAGAATTAATAGGTCAGATTTCTGCAAACCACCAAGAAGCTGATTTAGGTCTTGGAGTCCGGTTGTAATGCCCAGCGCTTCTGGATTATTTTTCAGCGTGCTTATTTTTTCAACTACATCTTTAACTGAGCTTGCAAGCTTTATATACGTCTTCTCGCCTTGCT
>NZ_WQMP01000190.1:0-1346 GCF_013366855.1 Wolbachia endosymbiont of Madathamugadia hiepei | reverse complement strand
GTACTGGCAAAACCAGCAGAGCAAACGACGATTATTGCTTGCGAAGCTGTTAAGATACTACACGAGGCTGGGATACCAAAAAACGCACTGCACCTTATTCCAGGAAATGGTCGGTATTTAGGTGAAACATTAATACCAGATAATAGAATTTCCGGTGTAGCTTTTACTGGTTCAACACAGACTGCTCAAATAATTAATAGAATGCTTGCTAGCAGAGACGGCCCTATTGTGCCACTTATTGCTGAAACTGGTGGATTAAATGCTATGATTGTTGACAGTTCTGCTCTCTTAGAACAAGTGACTGTAGATGTTTTAGTTTCTGCATTCCGTAGCGCTGGTCAACGCTGTTCTGCACTTAGAGTATTATTTATTCAAGAGGATATAGCAGAGAAACAGATAAAAATGATATGCGATGCAGTTCAAGAATTAAAGATTGGTGATCCAATACAACTGAGTACTGATATTGGTCCAATAATTGACAAAGCATCTATAGATATGCTGAATAAGCACACGGAGAAAATGTCAAGAGATAAGGATTCAAGCCTTTTATCCAAGGTACCCATGAATACAAATTCTCATAATGGTTATTTCTTTCCTCCATATATTTATGAGACACAAAAAATTCCGCAATTAAAGCAAGAAGTGTTTGGCCCCATTTTACATATTATACGTTTTAATAAGTCGCAGTTAAATGAAGTTATAAGTGATATAAACAGTACAGGATATGGGCTTACGTTCTCTTTGCAAAGCCGAATACAAAATCAGATCGATTTAATAAGCAAGAAAATATCAGTTGGAAATGTGTACATCAATCGCAATCAGATAGGTGCAGCAGTTGGCATACAACCGTTTGGCGGTAGAGGACTATCCGGCACTGGACCAAAAGCTGGGGGACCTCATTATCTACAGCGTTTCTCCACAGAAAAAGTTGTGAGTGTCAACACTACAGCATTTGGCGGTAATACTACGCTTATGTGCTTGGATTGATTTGAAGGTATTTTTCTTCTTTTAAAAATGTTGGATGTATGTCCCAGAGTATGACGCAGGGTTGAACATGTTTCACAAAGTATTCCTAATTCACTTTAGGCCCTGTGAACAAAATTTCGTCATGGGAAAATAAGGAAAAATGTAGCAAAAACTGGTAGTTTAACTTAGTCTCTGTGAACAAAATTTTAGAGAAGCCATATGAGAGAACCAACGAAGTTTAAAAAACCCATAAAAACCTCAGCAGTCTTGTCAAATCGAGAAAAAACACGTCTAAAGTTCTTGATTTTTCCAAAGAAGCATTCAATCAAATGCCGCTCTTTATAAAGATGTTTGTCGTAGTCTCTCTTCACTTTTCAATT
>NZ_WQMP01000189.1:0-1382 GCF_013366855.1 Wolbachia endosymbiont of Madathamugadia hiepei | reverse complement strand
GTTTTGCATTGCAAGCTCTGCAAACGCAGTTCGGATATCAAGCTTTGCCAAGGCGTTTGCAGCGAGAGCAATCTTTTCAGATTCTTTAGCAATTTTACCACATAGTTCACTGAAAATTTTCATTTCTAAGCTGATTACAGCGTCACGTGCCGCGAGAATCTTATTCTCCAGTTCTTTCAATTCATTAGTAGTGTAGCGTATGCTATTTGCTAAGCTTTGCCTGTGAATAAATATGTCCGAGGTTAATTTATGATTTGCTGATACTTCAATGTAATAACCAAGAATGTTGTTGTGCAATATTTTCAGCGCGGCAATGCCAGTCAGATCACGATAAGATTCCCGGAGTTTGGTTATCAATTTGTTGCTATTGTTGAACACATAGGATAACTCTGATAATTCTTGGTTATACTTTGGGTTGATAAATCCTCCTTCTTTTGCAGAACTTAGATTATTATCAAGTACAGCGTCGTTTAGAAGCTCGAACAGTTCTTTGTGATTGCCAAGGCTTTTATGTATTGTGCTAAGTTCATTCTCGTCACTGCTTGCTATCTGAGCAGTAGACACTGGTTCTTTTCCCTTTGATTCTACTATCAAGCACTGGAATGACATCTGAAGATCAACTGCTGATTTTTCACTTAAGTGATAACTATGTAAGGTGGACAGAAACTCAGACAACTCTAACGTTTTCCCAAGGCCTATTTTTAGTAGGTTCATGTCCTTTGGTGAGCCACGCCCTAACATTAAACGTGATAGTGACCTTTCAATATCTGGAATGTTAGATAATATCTCCCGTATTTTTTTGCGTGCCTCATGGCTGTTTACAAAAAATTCAACGGTGCCGATTCTCAAATTAATCGCCTTAGGACAAGCAAGTGGTGATGCAAGCATTTGTTTGAGCAGGCGTCCACCAGAAGCTGTAACTGTGTAGTCAATAACTGAAATCAGTGAACCCTTCTTTTCACCAAATTGAGTTGAAAACAACTCAAGATTTCTCCTTGCTGAAGCATCGATAAGCATGAAACTTTGTTGCCTGTAGGGCTTTGGCAGCTCAAGTCTTGGAATGGAGCCCCTTTGCGTTACTCTAACATATTCAAGCAGCGTACCGCATGCCACAATCTCCACTTTGCTGAAGTTTCCTATAACTCCAAGCTCTCTGATTTTGTAAAATTCGCACAGCGTTCTGTGAGACTTGTTATACTCAAAAAAACTCTGGGCATGCTGCGTAATTGATATTTTATAATTTTTTAAAATTGACCTGATTTTTTCATCTTCGGCTAGCTTCTCGGAAATTAATAATTCTTTTGGTGATATACGCAGCAAATCGCTATCTAGAGCTTTCAAATTCGTTAAAGTGTGAAAGAATTTTCCCGTTGATAGCTCAA
>NZ_WQMP01000188.1:0-1412 GCF_013366855.1 Wolbachia endosymbiont of Madathamugadia hiepei | reverse complement strand
AAAAATTCCAGAGCCAATTTGACTACTAATCACTAAGGCAAGAACAGCCAAAAAACCTATTTTATTTGACACAATGGCTTTTAATTTTTATCTGAATAGATTAACAATATAACCGAAGCTCAGAAATTTCAATCGATCTTTATAAAAGCTTGCATTTTTCTATGTGTATGCCATAATGAGTTAGTCATTGAGTGAAGGTTATGAATCCGAGATTAAAAAAATTTTTGGTTGCTTGTGGGTATGTTTATGCTCAAGTTGACAGGAAGACGTAACTTTATTATAATAAGTATTTATTAATTTAATCTTTATTTAATGGGGTATTTATGGTAACAAGTAATAGTGTTTTAAAAAGGTATGCATTAGCCTATATAAAAAAATCTGGTGGTAGTAAAAACATTGAAAAGTTTTTACAGCATTGTATTAGTACACAAAGCTTAACTTGAAATGAGGATAAGTTTGCAGAGGTATATGAAGAATTTATTAAGGACCAAAATTTAAACAATGGACAGAACATAGGAAGCAAAGGAGATGGATACAACGGGAGGAATATCGGTCGTCAACCTGCAGGCACTCAGAATGTACATATACACGTGCACAATAGAGGTTTAGATTTTTGGGATTATTTACTGTTACAATGTTGTTTTGATTCTTTATTCGCTTGGCGTGGTCATACTACAGTTGTACATAACTATGGTGGTAATCAAAGCAGAGCAGATAAGAGCGAAGATAGAAAGTTACTGGCTTTAGGTATAGCAAGTTGCGGTTGTGTGTGCTGCTTTCCATGGTCTTATGTGCTATTTCTATTATAGTAGCAAAAAAGAGGCTAGAAAATCAGACAAAATAGATTATCTGGATGATCGACTCAAGATGTTCAGAAATATAGAATTTGCAGTTAGCGCTATTTCTCTGGCAGCTTTAATAGCTTACGCTGTTAATCCAGTTTTACCAGAATTTGGTCTGGCTGTTCTTGGTGTTAATTTTCTTGTATGTCTTGCTGGTGGCGTAGCCTTTCATATGAAGCATCAGGAAGAATCAGAGAATATTGAAAAGGCTAAAACAGCGGTAAAAGATTGTGTTAGTACATATCATTATGGCAATTGCAAGCAGAAAGTTTGAGATTGTAAGTTAGACTTTCATTTTGAATATTGGTAGCTGCAACATAAGTTGCACAGCTAGTGCAATTCTCGTCATCCCGCGATTCATTTGCGGTACCTGACGTAAATTACGCTAACACGTAGCGGGATGACGGTAGCTATAAACGTTAAGAAATTTACCAAGCGAAGAAAAAAAGCAAAAGAAGCCCCGGTCGGTATTTATTCTCAGTATTGGCGTTTTTATGCCTTAAACGCTGCAATTTAGCTGCTTTTAAATGCAACTAGTCTAAGCTATAATATTTAAGAAATTTACCAGAC
>NZ_WQMP01000187.1:0-1413 GCF_013366855.1 Wolbachia endosymbiont of Madathamugadia hiepei | reverse complement strand
GTGAAGTTTTTAAGAGTGCCTCAATACTCTGAAGTTCCTTACTCAGCGGATATGGAAGTTAATTTAGTAGTAGAGTTCTACTCTAGGTAAAATAAAAAAGCCCGTGTGGCGGAATCGGTAGACGCAGCGGACTTAAAATCCGTAGGTTTTGCGACCTTGGGAGTTCAAGTCTCCCCATGGGCACCAATTTAGTTTGGCAGAGTGTTCAAGAAATATGAAATGGTTTGATATAGAAGACATCGCAGAAGCTTTAGAGGAAAAATTTCCAGACGAAGATATAGTTAATATCAGGTTTACTGAGCTTAAGAAAAAGGTCTTGGACTTAGAAGGATTTGACGATGATGAAAAACGTTGTAATGAAAAAATACTCGAAGCTATTCAAGCAGCTTGGATTGGAGAAAGATTTTAGACCGCTATTAAACGATCTAATTAGCGCTCCTTTTCTGTTATTCCAGTGCCCCTTTCTTGCCATCCAAGTAGCTGACACTGGGACCCAGGATACTACTTTAGTAATAAATATTTAAGAAATTCACTAAATAAAAAAAAAGCAAAAGAATCCCCAGTCGATGGCTAATTATTTATATGTACCTCAAATATCGGCGTTTTTATTCTCAGCGCTACAATTCAGCTACTTTTAAATGTAAATAACCAAAACTGTAAACGTTAAGAAATTTACTGAGCGAAAAAAAAGGCAAAAAAACTCTGAGGTAGCTAGTATTCAAATTCTCCCTTATCTATTTGACGTTCTATACTGTCTTAAACGACTTATAAGCGCGTTTCAGCTTGAAAACCAGAAGTTTTAAAAAGACGTGAGGTTCACATAGTGCAAAAATTTAAACATGAGACACCAAATACCCTAAGTTTTTTGTCATTAACCCGCACAGATTGCGAAGATAAACAAATAGCTTCAGTGTCATTATTAAGGGCGTTGGAGGGACTTGTCAAGTAGTTTTTTTTCGTTTCTATTGCTAAAAAATCTGAATCCAGCTAGCTGCGCATAGTTGGTGGCAGCTTAGAGAGCAGATTTTAAGCTCAAAATTATACCTAAAAAAAATAACTTGATTGTATATGCCAAATTTATTATTAATCTCATTAAAGGAGGATTATTATGAATACAAGCATATGGAAGTGGGGAAACACGGTACACATAACAAAAATGGGCATTGAAGGTACAGTTGCACTTACGTCTTTAGCGGCAGCAATAACAGCGGTATTAATTGCTACTAATATAGTTGCTGTACCTGAGTCTTTGGCGCTTATTAGCACAATTGTTAACCCTACTGGAATTGCAGCGCTATTTATTGCTGCTATATATTTCACTATACTAGTCTCTGTGAAAAAAGTTTATCATGAGAAAATAAGGAAAGATGTAGCAAAAACTGGTAGTTTAACTTAGCTACAAATAGAGAAACT
>NZ_WQMP01000186.1:0-1424 GCF_013366855.1 Wolbachia endosymbiont of Madathamugadia hiepei | reverse complement strand
CTTTCAACATAGCAATGGTTTGGTCTTTGCGTAACAACCCAGTGTCGACAAAAATACAGTTCAATTGTTTTCCTATAGCTTTATATGTGAGAGTTGCTGCAACACTTGAATCAACACCGCCACTTACTGCGGCAATTACCTTTCTCTTCCCTACTAAGTTTTTGATTTTTTCCTTCTGCCTTTCAACAAGTGACTTCATTGTCCAGTCTCTTTCACAATTTACAATATCCAAGAAATTAGAGAGCAATTTGCTGCCATTTGTTGTGGGCCTCACTTCAGGATGAAATTGAGTACAGTAAATCCTCCGCTGTTCGTTGGCAATTATTGCGATTGTTTGATTTATCACACCCGATGCAATAACAGTAAATCCCTGCGGTATAGTTTCAACACTGTCTGCGTGATTCATCAGCACATCCACTTCAGAATTGACTTCCCACGTATCCTTTATAATGGGAGACTCTTTTAGTATTTTGATCTTAGTTCTACCAAATTCTTGTTTGAATTCCTTTTTTACTTTTGCCCCGAAATAATGACAAATGAGTTGCTGCCCGTAGCATATTCCAAGTATAGGAACGTTTGTTGCCTCATTAAGTTTTATAATTTCATGTACTACTTCACTTGCCTCAGTACAACTGTCATTTACGGATTGTGGTCCTCCAGAGAAAATAAATCCGTTGAACTTCGATATTGTTTCAAAACTGATGTTACTTGGGAATATCTCACAACAAACGCTCATTTCCCTTATTTGTCTTGCGATAAGCTGTGTAAACTGTGAACCAAAATCAATAATAGCAATTGCTGACAACGTGCTCCTCCATATTGTTTAAAGCAATTTCTGATAATAAAGAAAATAATGGAGCAAGTAAACCAAGACCTCTTTAAACGCTTTAATGCATGGTTTAAACGTTACTATTTTGAGCCGACAGAAATTCTGCACGGTGATAGCTCAGAGTTCTTAGTCCTTCTTCAGGGTTAAGGCATACTTTAAAAAAATCCCAACCGTTGCAACTCTTACCAGTAATTCCTGTGCCAGCTGCAGAAGGGGAGTCATGTTCTTTCCCATTATAGATAAACTTGCCTTTATTGCTGACTGCAACTTCATATATTTTTTCTTTGTATTTTCCAATAAGTGTTTTTCCTATAAAAAGAGCTTTAACAACTTTTTGATTTTGCGTTAAGTCATCATCAACTTGTATAACTTCGTCAGATTTATTCACTTCGGGTGTGGCTGGCGGTTTGTTGCCTAACATATTATTTAACACCTTGTACATTATATATGTTACAACCTCGTTTTTAACTTCCTCTGCTCTTTTCTCTAGGCTCTGTGAACAAGAGTTTATCATGAGAAAATAAGGAAAGATGTAGCAAAAACTGGTAGTTTAACTTAGCTACAAATAGAGAAATTACCAAATGGCATATTATAT
>NZ_WQMP01000185.1:0-1455 GCF_013366855.1 Wolbachia endosymbiont of Madathamugadia hiepei | reverse complement strand
ATTTGATTGAATGCTTCTTTGGAAAAATCAAGAACTTTAGAGGTGTTTTTTCTCGATTTGACAAGACTGCTGAGGTTTTTATGGGTTTTTTTTAAACTTCGTTGGTTCTCTCATACGGCTTCTCTAAAATTTTGTTCACAGAGACTAGATCCATAACTGAAGAAGTTGCATTGTATGTTGCATTATCTGTATTTTATCAGCACAATACAAAAGTAATATAATGCAGATATTATGCCGATGCAGTTTATACCAAACTATGCAATTACCTCCAAGATTGCTAGCTGTCTCATGAGAATCGGAGCAGCAAAAGAAAAAGTGTTGCATTTGCCACTCACTGTATCAATGCTCTCGTCTCTTCGTGAAACTGCACGGCTCTATACCACACACTATTCCACTATGATTGAAGGAAATCGACTTGAGCCTAAACAGATTGAAGAGATTTTAAAACATAAAGGTCACTTTCCAAAGTATCAGAGAGATGAAAATGAAGTTAAAGGATATTACGCAGCTTTAACCCAAATTGAACAATGGGCAGCAAGGGGAATACCTATTACTGAAAAAACTATTCAAACACTACATGCCCTAGTAATGGCAGGTGGAAAATCTAAGGTGAAACCAACCCCTTATCGAGATGGTCAAAACGTTATTCGTGACAGTCGCACACGTGCAATAATTTATATGCCACCAGAAGCAAAGGATGTGCCAAAGTTCATGAGCAGTATGGTAGATTGGGTTTGTGACAGCGAACAAGTACCTTGTCCAATTATTGCAGGTATCGCGCATTATCAATTTGTAACAATTCACCCTTACTATGATGGTAATGGTCGTACTGCGAGATTGCTGACTACATTAATTTTATACCTTGGTGGATATGACCTAAAGGGACTTTACTCATTGGAAGAATATTACGCTAAAAATCTTGAGGCGTATTACACAGAACTGACCAGGCTGATCTCATACGCAAACTTGACCCTAAACAGCGTAGGGCTCTTGAGCTCTTCGGGTAATTTTCGACTATCACAGCTAGTCAAATAGGCAAATTATTTAATTTTAAACCTCGTACCAGTGCGCAACTTTGTAAAAAGTGGGTAGGAATGGGATTTATTGAAGTTGTAGACTTTTCCAACAGAGGAAGAAAATACAAGCTTAGCAAGCAATATGAAGATTTGATCTCAAACTAACCGAAGCATTAACTGAAGAAATCAGAGTTGCTTTGGAAGAGTTGTTTGTAAACGTTGCATTATCTGCATTTTATCGGTGTACTATACTGAATTTCAGCGTCATGCGCACAGCTATACGAACATTGCAATTAGCAGGTAATTTGCGTAACAGACGGTGTCATCCTAGTGCTCCGACACTGGGATGGCTTTGTTGCATGGCAACTTATGCTGTGGTGATTTATGATAAATTCATGTAACCATTTCAAATTTAGCCATGCCAATGTCAGTAAATTTA
>NZ_WQMP01000003.1:0-18612 GCF_013366855.1 Wolbachia endosymbiont of Madathamugadia hiepei | reverse complement strand
ATCTTTTCTACGCTTATTTCATATTCCATGCAACCCAAAAAGCCCTCTATTTCCAGCTCTTTCTTTATCGGCTAATCCATAGTTAGCGTTAAAAAGATGCCAATGTTTTTGAACAGATATTGACCGGGGCTTCTTTTGCCTTTTTTTCATTTGGTAAATTTTTTCAATATTTATGACTAAAGTAATTCAAGAGCCCGCAGCTTTACAGAAACGCCAAGCCTTTTTATGCAATAAGGCTAAGCAACATGCTTAAAGTCTCTATTTTTTCTTAGCAAAACATAAAAAGCTCCTTTACCGCCATGTTTTTTTGTAGCTTGCTGGTAATACAGAATCATGTGCTGAATTTTAGTATCATTTAACCACTTATTTAAGTTATTCTTTATAGTATCCGTTTTACCTGTTGCACTACCGTGTCCCGTGATTATCAATAAGCATCTATTCTCTGCCCGATAATTTTTAATGATAAAATCTATCAACTTACAGTAAGCATCCTCTATATTATAACCGTGTAAATCGAGTTTATCGCTTATAGAATATTTACCCCTATCAACCCTTGATTTTGTGTTGTAGTCAAGACAAAATGATAAGCTAACATCGTTGGCATCAAGGAAATTTTCTCGTAAGTTAAAAGTACCTTTATCAGCTACAGGCTTTATATTCACTTTATGATCAACTTTTAAAGTAACTTTTTCAGATTTTATTGGCTTAACATTTTTTCGCCAGTCTAACTCACCATCTGACATAAACGCATTAATTAATTGTATAATTTTACAACAATATCTACATATAGTAAAATGTCGTTTATTTTACGATCTTCAATAATACGATGAAATCGTTAAAAGCTAATGAGAATTTTTGGCTATATGGAAAGCATGCCTGCATGTCAGCACTGAAGAATAAAAATAGGCAGTGCATGGAACTGTTGACAACAGAGAACTTCTACGAAGAGCATGAAAAAGAAATTAGGCAATATATAGATAGCAAGGGCGTTAAAGTCCAATTAGTAGAAAATAAAACACTTAATAACATTTTGTCCAAAGGTGCTAACCATCAAGGAGTTGCTTTAAAAGTTGCTCCTACTTTTCACAACTTAAGCATCGAAGAAATAGCAAACTCAAGCGATAGCTCTACTATAGTAATTTTAGATCAAGTCACTGACACACACAATATAGGATCAATTCTTAGAACATCAGCTTGTTTTAATGTTGATGCAGTGGTTTTACCATACAACCATTCACCAAACGAAAACGCATCTATCGCCAAAGCAGCAAGTGGAGCATTAGATATTGTCCCGCTAATATACGTCACAAACATAGTAAAAACTATGGAATATTTAAAAAAGGTCGGCTACTGGTGTTACGGGTTTGATGGCGATGCTAAAGAGAATGTAGACGAAATAAAGAGCTTTGGAAGAAAGATAGTGATCATCTTTGGTTCTGAAGAAAAAGGAATGCGGCGGTTAGTTAAAGAAAATTGTGACTATCTTGTAAAAATCCCAATGTCAAACGCAATTGACAGCTTAAATGTTTCAAATGCAGCGGCAATAGGACTATATTCCATTTACATTAGAACAAAAATAACTGTACATTAATTGCAATAAAAAGTGATTTTATGCTTGATAAAGATGTAGTTTTGTATTATAATATTATTAAGGGATAAAAGGAGTTATATTTATGTCTTACATGAGAAATGAACAAGATATTCGCTCTCAGGGCGTTTATTATAGTGCTGGACTTAGAAGTTACCTAACTAAAGTATATAATTATATGGCTTTAGCTTTAGGTGTTACCGGGCTTGTTGCGTTTCTAACGGTATTTTCTGGTCTTTTTCAGGTAATCTATTCTAACCCCGTTCTGCTGTTTGTAGTAATGTTGTCTCCGTTTGCATTGGTATTCTATATGTATTATAGAATTCAAAATCTAAGCGCTCAGTCCACCATTACTATATTTTTCTTATTTTCAGCCTTAATGGGGCTTTCCTCATCTTATATTTTTGTACGTTACACTGCAGAAAACATAGCAAGAGCATTCTTCATCACGTCGATTATGTTTGGCTCTATGGCTCTATATGGGAACACCACAAAAAAAGACCTGACCAGCATGGGATCTTTCTTGATTATGGGAACCTGGGGGTTAATTATTGCATCGATAGTAAACTTATTTCTTGGAAGCAGTCCTCTCTACTTTGCAGTATCATTCATATCAGTAATAGTATTTACCTTACTGACTGCGTACGATGCTCAGCAAATTAAAGACGTTTATTATAGGTATAATGATGGCTCAGAAGTTGTAGCCACTAAGTTGGCAATACTTGGTGCAACTACTCTTTATTTTGACTTTATTATTATATTCAAGCATTTACTCAGGTTTCTTAGCTTGCTTAATAGTAGGGACTAGATGTTCTCCTTTTTAAGGGGGAATAGTAAAAATTCTATAGTTTTCTTTTTGATATCTTTAGTGATATTGATGCTATGTCTTGCATATGCATCGGTACCACTATATAGCATTTTCTGTAAAGCTACTGGATATGGTGGCACAACGAGAAAAGTAACCAACACAGCGGCGAATATAACTAATCAAAAAATTAGAGTCCATTTCAACGCTGATGTAATGCCGGATCTGCCTTGGGAATTTAACTCAGAAACTAATTACATTGATACAAACATAGGTGAACAAAGTTTAGCATTTTATTACGCAAAAAACCTATCTGATCAGTCTTCGTTTGGAATGGCAGTGTATAATGTCACGCCTTTCAAAGCAGGCAAATATTTCAATAAAGTTGCATGTTTTTGCTTTGAAGAACAAATGTTACTGCCAAAACAAAAAGCAGCTATGCCCGTATCCTTTTATATAGACCCTGAGATAATGCGCGACAATAGCACGAAAGATTTAAGTGAAATAACACTATCATATACGTTTTTTAGGCTTAAATAGTGTGAGTCTTTTACTACTGGAGAAAGCCGTAAATCTCATCTTTCCAAACGTATGTATAAGTTGTGAATGTATAATTGATAAAAATTATGATCTGTGTGATGAGTGTAACAAAAAAATCAATTTTCTAACCAAACATCACTGCAATGTTTGCGGCACAGTAATTTCAGATAACATTTATACGTGCAGTAAATGCATTGCTAACCCTCCACCGTTTAAAGTGTTAAGATCAGCTTTTGCTTATGATCAACATAGTAAAAATATGATTATAAATTTTAAATTTTTTGATAATTTAAATTATGTAAAAACTTACGTAAAATGGATGTACCAAGCTAATTGGGATGTATTCCAAGATGCAGAGATTATAATTCCTATACCGCTTCACAAAATGCGCTTGCTTAAGCGTAAATACAATCAAGCAGCATTGCTCGCGAGGGAACTCAGCAGGTTATCCAACTTATTTTATGCACCATTTGCAACAAAGCGTCCTCGCCATACCACTCCTCAAGCTGGTCTTTCACTTAAACAGCGTGAGAAAAATCTAAAAAGGGCTTTTAAAACAAGCAACAAGGAAATTATCAAAAATAAGATCGTGATACTGGTTGATGACGTGGTAACAACTGGAGCAACCGTAAGGTCTTGCTCTCAAGAAATTTTAAATTCTGGCGCAAGGGAAGTGAGAGTGCTTTCGCTTGCGAGAACCATATGAAAATCAGCTTTAAGGTATAACTTTTCATTTTTAACAATGGTTTAGTGTCTTAGTACTAAACTTTGTATCATTCCACTCAAAAAAAATCCAGTTATAGTATATATTAGATCTATAATTATTTTCCAATACAGTTCTTTATTGAAAAATTCAGAAAAATGTTGTATACTTACTGCAATAGTAGATTTTGGTGAAACTTATGGCAGATTCAAGCATTAATATTAGTGAAAAAGTTTTAAAAGATCTTGTTCGTCTGGCTAAAGTAAAAAACCAATCAGTTCAAGAACTAGCAGAGCAGTTTATACAAGAAGCAATTGAAAATGAAGAAGATATGGCGATAGTCAAACTCGCTATTCAACGCGACACCCGAGATGCAAAATTCATCAGACATGAAGACATCAACTGATGACAAGTACTTAATCTGTTATGAGGAAAATGTAGTTTACAAAGACATTCCAAGTCTTCCTAAAACAATATGGTTAAGGATAAAAGAAATCGTAAAGGAGCGCCTTACACTTTCTTCTGAAAAGGCAGGGGGGTCCCTTGCTTGGTGAGTTCAAGGGACATCGTAGAATACGATCGGGTGATTACCGCTTGGTTTATAGGATCAGTAAATTAGAACGTATGGTAATAATTACTGCAATAGAGCATAGAGAATACATTTACAAAAGTTAAGACCTTTCATATAAACATTGATACTTTATTATATAGTCTTCCTTCCACCTTAGGTGGTTTCATTCAACTCAAAAAAACTCATCTTTTGGCTCTCCCTAATAACCTCAACATCACTGAATGCAAAAGTTTGGCCGCTCACGATTTGGGATTTTTCATGTCCTTTTCCTGCAACCAGCAGAATCATACCTTCGTTATAAGCAATATCTATGCCTTTCTCTATAGCTTCTTTTCTGTCTCCTACCTCCAGTGCATCAGAACAATGTAGTAAAATATCATGACGAATTTTTGCTGGATCTTCATCACGCGGATTATCATCTGTAACTATCACTCTGTCTGCATACATTTGTGCTATTTTACCCATTTCTGCACGTTTTATTTGATCACGATTTCCACCACAACCAAAAACTAGGATTATTTTTTTGTTGAAGTGCCATTTTAAAGATAACAGAGCTTGTTTAAGTGCACTTGGAGTGTGTGCGTAATCCACAAATGCAAAAGGTTTCACTTTTTCCATTCTTCCCGGTGGAGAAACGAGTTTGTCTATACATATCCTTTGATATTCAACTCCAGATGAGATAACTATGCCGATTGCACACAGCAAACTATACGCCTGAAATTGCCCTAGAACTGGAAAAAACGTGTCATAAATTTCACCACCAATTTTAATTGTCAGGTGTTGACCACTTTGAGTTGGTATTTGCTTTATTAAAGCAATATCAGAAGCTGTTTTTCCATAAGTTATAACTTTTTTGCCACGTTCTTTAGCTATCTTGAGCAATGTGTAGTATTCATCTACATCCGCATTTAAAATTGCTGTTTTTTCTTTTGGCAGTACCTCATAAAACAACCTTTTCTTAGCCTCAAAATACTTGCTGATATCCTGATGATAATCTAAATGATCCTGCGAGAAATTTGTAAAAGCCGCAGCAGTGAGCCTAAGTCCATGAATTCTGCATTGGTCAATCCCATGGCTTGAAGCCTCTAACACTAAGTGCTCTATGCCTTTATTGTTTATATCACGTAATGTTGCATAAAGGTCCTCTGCATCTGGAGTGGTAAGGCTGTTATCTTTTCTATCATTATTTACACATGTTCCGAGCGTTCCGATAGATGCAGCATTGCAGCCAACGTTACGCCAGATTTGAGAGCAAAACTCCACCACCGAAGTCTTGCCATTTGTACCTGTTACAGCAGCAATATATTTTGGCTGTTTGAATTGATAAAACCTGCTAACTATTTTGCTATATATTTCTTGAGGGTTTGGATGGAAGATGCAGATTCCAGCATCATGCGCTACAAAGTTTGCTATTATCGCTGAAGCTCCTATTATGCCATTCATGCATTTCTCACGTTCCTCTGACACACAAACAAAAAGATAACCTTCTTTGATTCTTTTGGGGTTACATGTGACGCCTCTGATTTCAACATCAAAGTTGACGTCAACAATGTTATGCAGTAACTCTCTTAGTTTCACATTTTACTTCATCATTTTTGGTATTCAAACATGGCAATCTTGCTAATGCAGCGTTTAAATCAGAGACTAAATCTTCAGGATTCTCTAGTCCACAAAATATTCGCACGAAACTTCCACCATAATCTGAATTCATTACAGATCTTGACATAGATTTATGATCTATTGGTAATATTAAACTATCGCACCCTCCCCAAGAAGCACCGATACCAAAAATTTCCATGTGATCAACCATGAAGCTTAGTTCCTCACATGAATATTCTTTATCTAATATTACACTGAACACACCACTTGCTCCTTTGAAGTAGCTTTCCCACAACTCGTGCTGGGGATGAGAAGGAAGCGCTGGATATAAGACTTTTCTGATTTTTGGATGTTTTTCCAGCCATTTTGCCACTGCCATTGCTGTACTTTGATGCCTCTTCATGCGTGTGTGCAATGTCCTAAGTCCCCTGTGTGCAAGGTAACAATCGTGTGATTGAACAGTGACTCCGTAGTTCTTATAATTCTCATAAAGCAACTTAAAATTTTTTCCTTCAGCAACAATAGCTCCCATCAATAAATCCGAGTGACCGGCTAGATACTTTGTAACTGCATACAGCGCAACATCAATTCCATAGTCGAGCGGCTTAAATAATAAAGGAGTGGCCCACGAATTGTCGCAAATGGTTACGATCCCGTGTTTTTTAGCAACTTTTACTATGTGTTCTATATTCGAAATTTCAAATGTTACAGAGCCAGGAGTTTCGATCATGATGAGTAAAGTATTACTTTGAATCAAATCAGCTATGTCCTGTGTTGGATCATAAAAAGTTACTTCTATTCCCCTGCTCGGCAGCTCATTTTCGGCAAATCGCCTAAGTCGGTAGTAACTATTATCTTGAACCAGAACATGCGAACCTGCTTTAGTAAAAGTCAAAATAGCGAAAGTAAGTGCAAATAGTCCAGAGGGATAGATCAATGCCTGCCCCCTACCCTCAATTTCAGCGAGCGCGTTTGAAAGGTAGTGAGCAGTGGGTGTACCAACACTGCCGTAACTATAATCCCTTGCAACGCCATCGTTGATCACATCGTATATACTTTCCCCATTTGCTGCATTTAAGTAGTCCTTGTAAGTAGGAAATAGTATGGTAGAAGAATGATAAATTGGCGGGTTCATAGAACCTTTGCAGTCATTGAATTTTCTTCCTGCTTTAACCAACAAAGATTCTTCTTTCACGCTTTTATTATTTTATTTTTCAAATTGTATTCACTTTGCGTATACAATTGAAGAGAAATTGCGTGTACTCGCTCTATCTCACTCTTCAACAATTCATAAATCAACTTGTGCCTCTTTAGAACACTCATTCCAACAAAGTCGTCAGATATTAATATTAATCCAACGTGTGAAGGTAATGTTGAAGGCGAAGAAAAATAGTGATCCGCATGTTTAACAGACTCGTCAACAATGTTAACATTGACTACATTTATTGCATTGCGTATTTTTTCTTCTATTGCCTTAATGATATCCATACATAGCTCCTGTCATCCAAGCAGCGTGACTACTTGAGTCCATATTCTTTTTTCTGGATTTCAGCGTCACGCACCGGAATGATAAGAAAGGAGTACGCCAACTACCTATTCTCTTCTTTATTATCTACGTCCCGGTAATCAGAATCTACTACTTTTTCTTCTTTGTCATGTAGATTTCCTTCTGACGAGAAGTCACTTTCAGCACTGTTTTGTTGAGATTCTTTATACATAGCTTCTCCAAGTTTCATAGATAATTGAGAGAGATTAGTAATTTTCTGCTGTATTGAATCGGTATCATCAATGTTACCAGATTTGCTAGCTTCTTTTAAATCATTCACTGCATTTTCAATGGCAGACTTATCTTCTGGTGAAACTTTATCACCATACTCTTTTAGAGACTTCTCTGTAGAATGAACTAAACTATCTGCCTGGTTCTTCACTTCAATGAATTTCTTACGTTTCTCATCTTCTTGTGCTTTTTCCTCAGCTTCTTTCACCATGCGATTTATTTCATCATCAGACAAACCACCTGAAGACTGAACACGTATTTTCTGTTCTTTTCCAGTAGCTTTATCTTTCGCAGAAACATGCACTATTCCATTTGCATCTATATCGAACGTCACTTCGATCTGAGGAACTCCACGAGGAGCAGGTGGTATTCCTTCCAAACTAAATTGGCCAAGCAGTTTATTATCAACTGCCAATTTTCTTTCACCTTGATGCACCTTAATGGTAACAGCTGTTTGGTTGTCTTCTGCAGTTGAAAATACCTGAGATTTTTTAGTAGGAATGGTAGTATTGCGCTCAATAAGTGGAGTGAACACTCCCCCTAGTGTTTCAATACCAAGAGAAAGTGGAGTCACGTCAAGCAATAACACGTCTCTTACATCACCTTGAATGATTCCTGCTTGTATTGCAGCTCCAATTGCCACAACTTCATCTGGGTTCACCCCTCTATGTGGATCTTTGCCAAAGAATTCTTTAACTTTCTCTATTACTTTTGGCATACGAGTCATGCCACCAACAAGAACCACTTCACCAATTTGACTAGCAGACAAACCAGCATCCTCAAGAGCTTTTTTGCAAGGAACCATAGTCCTTTCGATTAAATCGTTTACTAAGCTTTCAAGTTTTGCCCTTGTTAACTTCATATTTAAGTGTTTTGGACCACTTGCATCAGCTGTAATGAACGGTAGATTTATTTCCGTTTCCATTGCGCTTGATAATTCAATCTTCCCTTTTTCAGCAGCTTCTTTGATTCTCTGCATAGCCATTGGATCATTTTTCAAATCAATACCATTGCTTTTCTTGAATTCATCTAGTAAATAACTCACCACTGCATTATCGAAGTCTTCACCTCCAAGACGAGTGTCACCATTTGTAGCCTTTACCTCAAAAACCCCGTCACCTATTTCAAGTATTGAAACATCAAATGTACCACCACCAAGGTCATACACCACTATTGTGTGTCCATGTTTCTTATCAAGACCATAAGCAAGAGCTGCAGCAGTCGGTTCGTTAATTATTCTGAGTACATTCAATCCAGCAATTTTCCCTGCATCTTTTGTTGCTTGACGCTGAGAATCATTGAAGTATGCTGGCACTGTTATTACAGCATCCTTCACTTCCTCTCCAAGATAAGCTTCTGCTGCTTCTTTCATATTTTGTAGTATAAACGCACCAACTTGACTAGGGGAGTATTCTTTACCATCTGTTGTTTTAACCCAAGCATCGCCATTTTTTGCCGCGAACACTTTATATGGCACATTTAAACTTTTCATTTCAGGGTCACCATACTGACGGCCTATTAATCTCTTAGTAGCAAAGAAAGTATTACTTGCATTGGTGGTTGCTTGTCTTTTTGCAGGAGCGCCAATCAACCTTTCTCCTGATGAAGTAAATGCAACTATAGATGGAGTAGTTCTTGCCCCTTCTTTATTTTCTATTATATTTTTGTCTATCGCAACACAAGAATTTGTTGTTCCAAGATCTATACCTATTGCTCTTCCCATAATAAATACTCCCTTATAAATATTATCTGATATAAGAATATATAAGTATAGAACTTGCCAATTACAAGTCCCATTTAGGATTTCTAGTTAGCTATTAGAGCCCAAAAGACGTGAAAGCCACTTAGTTAACCAAAAATTGCTTTGCAATCCACCTGAATTATCAGCTCTTTCATTGTTACTAGTCTCAATTTTGTAACCAGAGTTTTGCAATGGCTTACAATCATTTAAATTAACGTCATCACCTCGTTTTAAAATGAATGCATCTATACTCAAATTGTTATCAGCGCTAACGTTTAATTTAATATTAAACTCTCTTTCAATTGTAGAAACTGTATCGCGCTTATTATTAAAAACATGTGCTATAATTGAACTATGTGCTACCAAATCAAACGACCTATTCCGATTCCTAATAGCAACGTGTTGCAAGTCTCTCAGTATTGATGCAACAATTACTTCATTTGATTTTACTTTTCCAATTCCTTTACAATGCAGGCACTCTGTAGTATTAATCTCCTGTATGTTTGGTTTAATTCTCTGCCTTGAAAACACCATTAAACCAAAATCATTTATGTAGCTGAACTGAACTCTAGCTTTATCATCCTTGAACGCCTGCCTAATAGCAGATTCAACAGCTCTACAATACTGATACTTCAACATATCAATAAAATCGACCACTATTAACCCTGATAAGCCTCTTAAATTTACCTGTCTTGATATTTCAGGCGCTGCTTCCATATTGGTTCTGTAAGCTGTTTCTTCTATACTATCTTCCCCCGTCATTTTCCCTGAATTTACATCTATTGAAACAAATGCCTCAGTTAAAGTTATTATCAAAGACCCACCGGATGGCAATTTCACTCTATTGCTATATAACTCAGAAATTTGACCCTCGATTCCGTAGTAAGTAAATATCGGAACGAAACCCCTATACAACCTATACCGCAACTTACTACCTTTTAATACATTTCTAGCGTATTGCCTTACTGTTTCAAAAGCTTCTTTTCCAGATATTACAACTTCCACATCATTGCTACAGAAATCACGGATAGATTTCATAATCAGATCTGCTTCGTTATAAATCAACGATGGAACATTTACAGAGGAGACATTTTCTTGAATATTTTGCCACAACGAAGATAAATAATTGTAATCCTGCTCAATTTCTTTTTTACTTTTTCCCGAACCAACGGTCCTTATTATTAAACCTGACCTCTTCGGTAACTCTATTGAATTCAATATATCCTTTAACTGTTTTCTAACGTTAACATCTTCGATTCTGCGGGACACACCACCCCTGCTCATGGAATTTGGCATAAAAACACAATACCTGCCCACTAAAGTTATGTACGTTGTAAATGAAGCCCCTTTATTACCTCGTTCCTCTTTAGTGAGTTGAACCAACATTTTTTGATTGACCGAAATAACATCTTGTAATTTATATCTCCTATATAAAGATACCTCCCTTACAAAACCATTACCGGATTCATTAATACTCCTACTAGTTGTAGAATCTGAAGAAGTATTTGCCGATGCACCGTTACCTTCCTCCGTACAATCACCACTTGAATAGGTTTCAAAGAAAGCTTCCTTCTCCTTTTCTGGAATATTAAAGTAATCTGGAGATATTTCGGAAAAAGATAAAAAACCTTGCTTATTCTTCCCATATTCAATAAATACAGCTTGCAAAGAAGGCTCTACACGCTTTACATGAGCAATATATATGTTGCCTCTTAACTGCCTTTTTTCCTTGAATTCCTGTTCAAACTCTACAACCCTGTTATTTACTGACAAAGCAACTCTCACCTCATCAGAGCAGATAGAATTTTCCATTAATAGTAACTTTTTATCACTATTTGCCACTTATTTACCTTTTGTTTTTCATTCTGAAATTAACCTTATGCTACTCAGCACACTGCTTATTGTCAAGAATTTTGCAATATATTTGCAATCTATATCGCTTAAAGATACAAAATAGTTGACTTTGAGTGTTTCATATAATACACTCACACAGAATTTATATTATTGTATAAGTATGGCAAAAAAAAATGCTTCTTTGCCTGTTAAGCTAGTTAGTAGCGCAACTAAGACAACAAGCACTGGTGAAGAAAAATCAACAGGTTACTTTTATGTAAAAAAGCGTAATCCCAAAAAGCTTACTAGAAAATTGGAGTTCAGAAAGTATGATCCAGTAGTCAGAAAGCACGTATTATTTAAAGAAGAAAAACTGAAGTAATTTTATAAGGAAGTTCGTTATTATGCAAGATTTACAGCTACATTATCCCATAGTAATAGAATTGGACGATATAAAAGGTACAAAACTGAAGTTAATAAAGATTGTTGCATGTCTAATAAATAAGAGATTCAGAACACAAAAAAAAGCAGCAGCCTTTCTAAAGATTGATCAACCTAAAGTATCTCAAATTAATAAGTCAAAAATTGAAGGGTTCTCTTTAGAATACTTGCTTAACTTATTAGTTGCATTGGATCAAAACATACGCGTGAAAATAAAGTACAGTATCCATTCAGGAACGTAGTGAATATTGAAGCAAAAGTGGTGTCAGCTACTTGCATGACACCGTCTGCTACACAAATAAATCGCAATATTCGTACAGCTATGCGTTAATGGTAGAAATTTTAGAGAGAAGTTCTATACACAATCACTGACATTTTTCCTTAGGTTGACGCCATTATAGCGTTTTTTTGGTATTCTGGAATCAATATAATTGGTGGCTGAGGAGGGACTTGAACCCACGACCAAGAAATTATGATCCTCCTGCTCTACCAACTGAGCTACTCAGCCTAATTGAAGACCTTGTTATATATATGGTCTATATGCTTTGTATAATAAGCAAAATCAAACAAAGATTCAAGTTTTTCAGAGTCAATAACTCCAAGCAAGGATTTATCTTGTTTCAATTCGGACAGAAAATCACTGTTGTCTTGTTTCACTTTCATTGCATTGCTCTGAACAATTTTATACGCTTCTTCCCTAGTCAAACCACTATTTACTAACTCAAGCAATACACGCTGTGAGAAAATTAAACCTTTTGCTGAATTTAAGTTCTTTTCAATGTTTTCCTCGTTAATTACTAATTTATCTATTAAATCTGTCAATCGCACTAAAGCAAAATCCATTGTTATGCAAGCATCAGGAGCAATACATCTTTCCACGGACGAATGTGATATATCTCGCTCGTGCCACAATGCAACATTTTCCAGTGCAGGAAATACGTAGCTACGTATTAAACGTGAAAGTCCAGTTAGATTTTCACTTAAAATAGGATTACACTTGTGTGGCATAGCAGAGCTTCCTTTCTGCCCAGTGGAAAAATATTCCGAAACTTCGCCAACTTCAGTTCTTTGTAAATGACGAATTTCAACGGCTACATTTTCCATTGAACTTGCAATCACCCCTAAAATTGAAAAGAACGCGGCGTGTCTATCACGAGGAATTACTTGAGAAGATACAGTCTCAGATATAAGTCCCATTTTTTTTGCTACATATTCTTCAACAAATGGATCAACATTCACAAAATTACCTACTGCGCCTGATATTTTGCAAGTTGAGATCTCCTTTTGTACATTAATTAGCCTTTGGTAGTTGCGTTTAAATTCTGCATAAAACCTGGCAAATTTTAACCCAAGTATAGTCGGCTCTGCATGCATTCCGTGACTACGCCCAACACACACAACACCTTTGTAGTCCTCAGCTTTTTTTTTCAACGCCGCAAGTAAGTTTTTTAGATTTTCAAGTAGAATATCACACGACTCTTTCAGTTGCACAGCAAGACACGTGTCCAAAACATCAGAACTCGTCATCCCATAGTGGAGGTAACGAGCATCAACTCCCATTTTTTCAGCAATATATGTGAGGAAAGCTATAACATCGTGTTTTACAGTGGATTCGATTTCGTTGATTCGCTTAATATCAAACTCGATAGTGCCAGAAAGCCTTTCAGCAACATCACTTGGAACCACTCCTAACTCTGCTTGAGCCTCGCACGCTGATTTTTCTATTTTGAGCCATATATTAAACTTGTTGTTCTCTTCCCAAATGGAAGACATTTCTTTACGACTATAACGAGGAATCACTAAATGGCCTCCTTTTCATTTCTGAGTATCAGTGGACTTTGTTGCACAGCAACTAAAAAACTTGATAGTTGCTGACAAAATTCATTGTGAGACAGTCGTTTAAACATTAAAGAAAAAATATGTTACAAAAAATAAAAGTCAGCAACCAAAACGAATATAACAAATTTTTCGAGGAAATGGGACATATTTTTCACTTCGTTGATAGACTTCTCGCATAACTTAGGCTAAGCAGAAAAAAAGACAATAAAACCCCGAGTGGCGAGTTTTGACTCCATAATACTTTAAATTGGCGCTATAATAATTTGCTGACGCTTAGTTCAAGCGCGATTTGGCTGAATATAAAAAAAATGAAAAAGACATGCAGCCGCTATAATTTGATACAATCTGCCAAAAAATACCCTGAGTTTTTTACTGAATTTTGTCATTGAGCATGCAGATCAAAAACAAGTTTTGAGTTAGAAATACCCTTATTTTTATAATAGCAGGGTTGGTGAAAGTTGTCAAGCAAATTTTTGTAGCTCCCATGGTCTTAAAAACCAGTGTCACGCGCTGAAATGACAACAAGAGGGAAGAATCTACTGTAGTTAATGGTAATTTAATCAATTCTGATTAAAAGTGGAGAGATCAGTTAATGATAAAACAAAAGTGGCGACATACTGCTTTTTACGGTGTGGAGCCGAGAGTAACTGTAGGGCATCGCTCTTGATGCTCTTTTTTTGGTGCCAAAAAGAAAATTTTAGATTATCATATACTTAAGATGTATTAGTTGATTAGAAAATTAGTGAAAAAATGCTCAAACACAGCGGCCCAAAGAAACTAAAGTCTATAATAGAAAACTATGCATTAAAATGCATGAAGAGTAAGCTGAGCAAAAATGAGGTACGTCTTATTTTAAACTGGAGAAGCATAGTTGGAGAGGAAATAGCAGGGTGTACGAAGCCAAAAAAGATCTCGTATGCACAAAATATAAATTCCGGTGTTTTGCATCTGGTGGTAACAAATGGCAGCAAAGCGCTGGAAATTCAGCATATGGTTTCTCTTATAATGGAGAAAATCACAATATTTTTTGGCTACAAAGCAGTATATGGTATAAAAATTAAGCAGGAGAGTATTGACTATTTCGCTGTATAAGGTAATCTAAGTACATAAAATAACTTGGTATATTAAAGTGAGTAGAGTTTGCGAATTAACAAACAGGAAAAAGTCTTTTGGTAATAAGGTATCACATTCAAAGCGTAAAACAAAGCGCACCTTTCGCTTAAATTTGTGCAATGTTACGTTGATGAGCAACATATTGAACAAAAAATTTAAATTTCGCGTAGCGTCGAGAACTTTGAGAACTATAGATTATAAGGGTGATCTTGACGCTTTTTTGCTCAACACAAGAACAGTTAAGCTAAGCGAGAAAGCACAAAAAATAAAAAGAAGGTTGAAAAAAGTTTTAGCAAAACAAGAGGTAGAACTAGCCGTTTCAGATGCATAGTAAGCCTCCATGGCTAAGGGCAAAAGCTCCAACTGGTGAAATATTCAATGAGACCTTAAACACTGTCAAGTTGCATAATCTGTATACGGTGTGCGAGGAGGCTGCATGCCCAAATATTGGTGAATGTTGGAATAAGCGTCATGCTACTGTGATGATTCTTGGTTCCGTTTGCACTCGCGCTTGTGCGTTTTGCAATGTTGCAACTGGTATTCCTGATAAATTAGATCCTCACGAGCCAGAAAATTTAGCAAAGGCGATAAAAAAATTAAACTTAAAGCATGTCGTTATTACCTCTGTTGACCGTGATGATTTACCAGATGGCGGAGCAAACCAGTTTATAAGGTGTATAAAAGAAATTAGAAAGATAATTCCAGAAACAACAATAGAGATTCTAACTCCCGATTTTTTGAACAAGAAAGGAGCATTCGAAGCGATTGCTGTTGCATCACCTGATGTCTACAACCACAATATTGAAACAGTGCCAAGATTATATGCAAAGATAAGGCCAAGGGCTCGCTATTTTCATTCACTGTATTTGCTGAAGATGGTAAAGCAAATTAACCCTAAGCTTTTCACCAAGTCAGGGCTTATGGTTGGTCTTGGGGAAACAAAAGAAGAAGTACTTCAAGTTATGGACGATTTTCGCAGTGCCGAGGTTGATTTTATAACGATCGGTCAATACCTGCAGCCAACTCCAAAGCATGCAAAAATCGATAGATATATTACGCCAGAGGAGTTTGAGCATTATAAATACGTTGCTTATTCCAAAGGGTTCTTAGTGGTTGCATCAAGTCCACTGACTAGGTCATCATATCACGCTGAGAAAGACTTTAACAGGCTCAAAGCTTGTCGTTGATATTAGATTGCATAACTTCTCCTTTAGTTACACAAGAAGTCTATCTCTACTTCTTCGAGTTAAGGTCAATTAGCTTTTCTTTAAGTATTATGTACTAAGCCTTTAGTTTAAAAATATTTGTTTACAGTAAAATCTAATCGGAGGAAATATGCAGAAGTACACTTTTAACATGGTCTGTACTGACGATACAGTAGGTGGCAATTCCGAGTATAAAAGGATAAAGCTTGTCGGGAACGTAAATGGTGAAGAAAAAACAATAAACCTCTGCGGTCCTTGCGTTGGATCATATAGCATTATTAAACAAGGTAATCAAGAATCTTTTAAACTATGAGCTGGGAGTGCAAAATATAATTTCCGTGAAGGTGACTTCTGTGATGGCTGGACAGATGAACAGCTCTACGACGAGAAAGCTATTCCCTTATCGGATGTTAAATTAAAGGTAATACTCGATGAAAATTGTGAATATAAGATCGCTGTATCTGTCCGTAATAATCAATGGATCACTTTGCCTAAATCGTCATTATTTGGTAAAAATCTTAATTTAGGGGAATACTACAATCGAGAACTTATTTTATCGAAAGGAGAAGAACTCTCACGCTATGAAGGTATAAGCTATTATATATCAAAAGTTATGTATGGTCAAACAGAGATTTGTGAGTTAACATCTTTTCGCTTTCCAAGCTTTCTTCAAGTCCGAGCTAAACTTGAGAGTTCTGCAAAAATTTGGAGAGATGTAGAAGGTAAAAAAATAGTTGTTGAAAAAAATGGTGAAGGTGGGCTTTCAATCTACCTTGCTGATAGCAATGGAGCTCGTTTTAGTATTATTGAGAGCGGTACAAAAGATGTTGTAGACTATGCAAACTCAACTTTAAAGCAGTATTGCTCGAAAGTTCTAATATAAGGGAAGTTCTGCCTGAGCTTGAGATTAATGATAGTGTGAACTTAGATAAAAGAAAGTTAAATTGCTTAATTAGTAAGATGCACAATGCAGATTTAGCACAAGTTGCAACTGAATTAGTTACTAACAAAAAAGATGAGCTAGGAAAAGCGGTTCTAGGGACGAAGGATAATGAAAATAAAGAAATCCTGGTGAACAGTCCTATTTTACAGGAAGGAGTGGTAAAAAAATTAAGAGAAAATCCGGAAAGTGCAAAGGGCTCTAAAGGTGATAAAGGTGAAGATGGTGAAGATGGTGAAAAAGGTCCACAAGGTGATCCTGGTCAGGATGGAGAAAGTCCATCAGCTGGTGCTGTAGCTACTCAACTACTTACTGATAGTAATAATAAAAATACGCTAGTAACTGAAGTTGCAGGTAATCAAGGTTTGCAAAATGCAGTAGCAACTAATTTAAAAGGTGACAAAAATTTCAAAGATTCTGTAAAAGGTGATCCTAGTCAAGATGGAAAAAGCCCATCAGTTGATGCTGTAGCTGCTCAATTACTTACTGATGAAAAAAAAGATACTTTGGTAACTGAAGTTGCAAGAAATGAAAGTTTACAAGAAGCTATAGCAGGCAATCCAGATTTGAGAACTTCTGAGGCTGGAGAAAGTCCATCAGTTAGTGCTGTAGCTGTTCAATTACTTACTGGTGCGAATAAAAACACATTGATAACTGAAGTTGCAAGTGACGAAGGTTTACAAGAAGCTATAGCAGGTAATCAGGTTCCAAAAGATGCAGTAACAACTGCTTTGAATGGTGATAATGATTTTCACAATATTGTAAAAAGAGCAACAATAGACAGCTCAACAAATGCTAACAACGCAAAATAGAACTTTACTTTGCAAAAAGGAGAAAAATTACTGGACGATACCTATGAGGCAAATATTGTTTCAGATGGTAAGACCATAGCTACTCTACCAAAAATAGGTTACTACATGCTCAATGATTAGTTGGTCGTGCGTAATCATGTTACGAAAGAGGAGGTGGCTATTCCCAGAGATTTCCATATTTAAAGGTTATTAAATTTGGCAGTGGTTTTAGTAGTGGTGATTATAAATTGACCTTTTGTAATGTACTTGGTAATGAGTTTTTTGAGTATAAAAAATATGACCCGCAGTATTCAAATGTTTTGGATGAATATAAGTTCATAAATTTAAATTGTGCGAAAAAAGAATATAATCTCAATCTCAGCGATTTATTTGGCCATCGGCCATCGTTTTTCATTATAGAAGGACCTGATGAACCAGGCTCTCCAGGTCATTATCAAGCTGGTGTGTTCGAATTAACAAATAACAACAAAGGTAGGAAAATGGCTACATTAATTGATAAATTTTGCTATTTTAATGAAAATGATCAGTTTAAGTGTTGCAATTACCACAAAGGAATGGAGTGCCGTATTTATGATACTTCTGAAATCAATCAAAAATATAGGATAACAGATGCAAATAACAAGTTCTCTCTTACAGGTTATGATGATGTAACTCTTCATGCCAATCCAGAGTTAATTTAACCATTCTCATATAGCTGACCAAGGAAAGATTCTCCACATCATACCGCCGTGGTACATCAGCAAGATCCCACTAACAAATAGCGAAATGACGGTTGTCGGTGTTACTTTAGTTATAAATATTTAAGAAGTTTACCAAATAAAAAACAAGGCAAAAGAAACCCCGTTGGTGGCTAATTATTTATATGTACCTCAAATATCGGCGTTTTTATTCTCAGCGCTACGATTCAGCTACTTTTAAATACAAGTAATCAAAATTGTAAACGTTAAGAAATTTACTAAGCAGGAAAAAAAGGCAAAAAAACTCTGAGGCAGATAGTATTCAAATTCTCCCTTCTCTATTTGACGTTCTATACTGTCTTAAACGACTTATAAGCGCGTTTCAGCTTGAAAACCAGAAGTTTTAAAAAGACATGAGGTGCACATAG
>NZ_WQMP01000184.1:0-1497 GCF_013366855.1 Wolbachia endosymbiont of Madathamugadia hiepei | reverse complement strand
GCAAATCAAGAGCACCTCTTATTATGTGATAACGCACACCCGGTAAATCTTTAACTCTCCCACCACGTATCAAAACAACAGAGTGCTCTTGTAAATTATGGCCCTCACCAGGTATATAAGCTGTCACTTCACCATATCCACTAATCCTTACTCTAGCTACCTTACGTAATGCTGAGTTAGGTTTCCTAGGAGTTGTAGTATACACCTTAGTGCAAACACCCCTCCTCTGAGGGTTATTTTTTTCCAAGGCTGGTACCTTTTTCTTACATGATAATTTCAATCTACCCTTGCGTACTAACTGATTTATCGTAGGCATATATTAAAAACCCAAGCTCATAAAATAACTTAAGCCCCAGTTATAAAATAATAAACCTCAATAGTCAATATAAAAATAAACGTTACTATTCTAATAATTTTAGCTCAACCTCTACGATCGCTGCCCAATAATGGCATTTGCTCGATGGCAGCATGAAAAAGCCCCAGTCTCATAATTTAAGCCCCTTTTAATTATTGAGCTTTAGAATTTGCTGTACTGATTTTACTACTATATAATATTATACGGTCAATATACTCCAAATGAGATGGAAAGATGAAGGCATCGTTATAGCCATTAAAAAGTACGGTGACAAAAACTTAGTTCTTTCTTTGTTTACAAAAAATCACGGAAAGCGCAGGGGTTTAGCTAGGCTAACAAACGATAGTAACTACAAGTTTCAAATAAGCAATCTATTACATGCAGAATGGAGTGCTAAGCTACCTGAAAATCTGGGGTTTTTTAAATGCGAACTGATCGAATCTCCATCCCATCATTTCTTTCAGGACAGACTAAAAAGCATCACTATTGTTTCTTTTTCTTCTATTTTGGAGAAAGTGCTTCCAGAAAGTGAGCCTTATGCTGTACTGTACGATAATTTTCTATACTTCATCGACGTAATCAAGCACGATAATGAGTCCTGGCAAGGCCATTACCTCAACTTAGAGCTTTTGCTCCTTACACAGCTCGGATTTAAGCTAGATTTATCGAAATGTGCTGTGACAGGTGCTCAAGAAGATTTACAATTTATTTCTCCAAAAACCGGCAGAGCAGTGTCAAAACAAGCAGGAGATTATTATGCAGATAAACTGCTGCCTTTTCCGCAAATGCTGCATGATGTATATAATAATAACCTACAAAACAGCTACTCATATCGAGAATTTCAATTAGGGCTAAAAGTCACAGGGTATTTTTTAAATAAATACCTATTTTCTCAGCTTAACATGAGATTTCCAGAGTCAAGAGACCTCATGCTTTCGCTTTAGTAGAACTCTTGCACAGCAAACCAATTTTGACACGTCATGAAACAAAAAACTACTTGACAACTTTTGCCGTTACCCTTATAATGATAATGAAGCTATTATTTATCTTTAGTCTGTGCAGATTAAACGACAAAAAACTCAATGTACTTGGCGTCTTATGTTTAATTTTTTGCACTATGTGCACCTCATGTCTTTACAAAC
>NZ_WQMP01000183.1:0-1502 GCF_013366855.1 Wolbachia endosymbiont of Madathamugadia hiepei | reverse complement strand
ACGGCAGTGTCGTTGCTAGTTTTCCAGTTGAGCAGGGTTACAATATAATGCTCATTACAGATAAAGGAAAGTTAATTCGCATTTCAGTGGATGATATTAGAATCACAGGACGTAGTACTCAGGGGGTCACCTTATTTAAAACAGAGAGTAAAGAAAAGGTAGTGTCAGCAGCAAAAATTGAAGATCCTGGTTCCACTGAAGATAGCACTTCTGAAGAAGTCGGAAACTCTGTCTCCTCTGAGCTGTAGCAACGATAGCTAAAAGTGCAAGTTTTTATTGATTAATCTATAGTATTTAAGCTAAAATATATACTTGTAGCTGAGTGGAGATCGATGAACAAAAAATTAAATAAAAATAAAAAATCGTTGGCAGATAAGAAAGCTAAAGAAGCATCTCCTGTTAAAGACCTCACTAAAAATAAGAGTAGAAGAGATTTTATAACATTAACTACATGTGCTATGGCAGGTATAGGAGCAGCAAGTGGACTTTGGCCACTAGTTAAGTCTATGAACCCTTCCGCTGAAGTTTTAGCGATGTTTACGGTCGAGGTTAATCTATCTGATATTCAGGAAGGGCAAGGGAAAAAAGTAAAATGGCAAGGTAACCCGGTATTTATTCGTAGACGTACGAAACAAGAAATTGAAGCGGCAAGAGCAGTTGATGTAAAAAATTTGCGAGACCCACAGCCTGATGAGCAAAGAGTATGCAAAGGAAAAGATGAGTGGTTAATTATGGTTGGAATATGTACCCATCTCGGGTGTGTGCCGGTTGATCATGCTACAAAAGACGGCAATGGCTGGTTCTGCCCTTGCCATGGCTCATATTATGATACATCAGGTCGAGTAATTGGGGGGCCTGCACCAAAAAATATGGCTATACCTGATTATTTTTTCCCAAGTGAAAATGTTGTGATAATTGGCAAAAAGGCTTAACCTAATAACTTTCCTGCATTATGGTTTTAGGAGAAACGCAGATGAGCACACTTGAAATATTGTAATATGAACATAGTAAACGATGTCATTCAAGTATCGGCTACTTGGATAACATCCTTCTGGCAGGCTTAAATCACAATGTTCGTATAGCTGCGACCCGAGAGGTACTTTCTCTTATCCATTGCAGATATTGCACGGTGCTGTCAACTTGGTCATTGTGATGTGCTTCTGGGAATATTAAAATTTCATACTCAAAATCATTTAGCTATATCGCTTGGTGCGGCAGAAAAACTTTTCCAGACTCTATAATGGGAACAATCTGGTGGAATTGAGCGAGTTTATCATCATGTGGTACTATTTTGATGATTGGCAAATCACTGTTTGCCTTTAGCTCTTGCACCAATTGTTGACCGCTTGTTTTTGCTTCGATCAAAATTGCATGTGGTTTCCATTTTGTAGCCAGTGACAGAACTTGCTCTTTAAACGCTAACTATGGATTAGCCGATAAAGAAAGAGCTGGAAATAGAGGGCTTTTTGGGTTGCATGGAATATGAAATAAGCGTAGAAAAG
>NZ_WQMP01000002.1:0-19169 GCF_013366855.1 Wolbachia endosymbiont of Madathamugadia hiepei | reverse complement strand
GCATATGAACAAGAAATAAAGCGTATCCGTGATGAGAAAGCTATTCTCGCTCAAAAACTTGATGATGCTACTGAAAAAGGCAGACAAGAAGGCAGAGCGGAGGGGAGAGAGGAAGGCATCCAAATCAGCGAAGAGAGAGGAGAAAAACACGCTAAAATAGCTGTAGCTAAAAACTCACTTAAGGCCGGTGTCTCTATAGATGTTATAGCTCAAATTACCGGACTTTCCCTCGATGAAATCAAAAAGCTAAGGAATTATATTTCATCTAGTTAAAAGCCTTGAGCTTGAGTCAAATAAAGACAGTATTCGGACCATCCACCCAGGAAAATTCTCTGATTAAGCTCTAGTGTATACAGTTTCTACACTACTGGATATTTGTTGTGTTAATATTGAAGATAAGTGAGCAGGAATGTCATTGGCTACTTTGTCCATGCATTCAACTTCGAACTGCTTACTTAATAAGCTTAGTTCATTAACGGCAGAACGTGAATCATTTTGAATATTTGCACAAAATATAACTCCTCTAGACGCTTCAGGATAATTGTAGTCCATTAAAAGCATAGCTGAAACTACCAAAAAAGAAATCACTTGAGCAATAAGAGAGTCTGTGAGAGCAAGTGGCAATAAAGATAAAGATATAACGATAACGTACCTTGCCATATAATTGAATTTTGCAAAAAATAGCAACTTGGAATGTGAATTATGTAACTTGCCATAAGAGTTAGTAAACGTTTCTTTATTATACACAGTTCTAATATTAAATAATGGATGATCAGTTTTTAGCTTTGGCTCACCGAAACCAAATAAAGTATTAATGTTATGATAATAGGCTTGGCAATTAATAATTTCCTGATTGATTTCACATATCCATTTATAAACTTGCTCTAGATCTTCCAATGAGCTATTTTTGATGTTTTTTAGAAAATTACTGAACTCACTTAAATTCTTTTTAAAGTCAATAATTTTCTTTAACTTGTTATCATTATTGTTATTTTGAGAATATATTGTATTTAATATTGTTGATAAACATTTTTTTCCTTCTTTTGTTGATAACAATGAGTAGATAGATTTATCCAGTGCTTCAATGTAATTTTCATTTTGAAGAAGACCTACTGTTGTTTCTAGAAGCTTAACTAACCGTTCTTTTTCACCTGTGCTCTGTAATCCATTTGTTAGCAATTCAAGTGGTTCTTTAAGGGTATATTTTTTCTGTAAATTCTCTACTTTTTCCTGTAGCAGCTTAAAGTGTTCACGAATGATACTTGAACACTTTAAAAAACTTTCAAGGCTACAATGCCTGATCACATAAGCATATGCTAACACCTTTTCATCATCCTTTTCATTCAAAGTACATGATTTGGCTAAAAAGATTACATAATCGAATGCAAAATTTACATAATAAGCAGCTTTGGTAATTGTAGTTAAAATAAAGAAGAGTACTCTTTGTAAGAAAAGCGGTTTGCCATCGTTTATTATTCTATTTCTATATGAGCGAAGATATTCTTCTGTACTTTTGGCAATCTTACGTGAGTCTTTTTCTGTCTTCTCTACGTCAAAATCATTCATATCATGCACTTTTTCATACGCTTCTTTTATCAAACCATATGAAAAATCTTGCAGATCTTTATCATTAATATTTCCTAACGCGTCCATATTTTCACTAATGTAGATTTCCATTTTTGTTCCAAGCTCAACTCCCATTCTGTTCTTTACCAACTTACTATATCTGTCAACAGCTGGAAATAGCACCTTCTGGCAAAAATATCTTGGTGGGCTTTTTAACTTCGCTAAAACCTTGTCCACAAATAGTTCAACTTTTTCACCTGCAACTGCAAAAAACCACGACTGTCTACTAGTATTGCGTTCCCTATTTCTTCCAAGATTCTGCAAAGCTTCAGTTGGATCGTTAAATTGACTAGCTGAATCCGTAAATATTGATGCAACGTGATTATACTCGCTGTCAAAACCACGACCTTTCGATCCATCTACGACTGTTGTCAATGCACATTTAGCTAATGCATTAACGTTTCCTTGCAAATAATCACAACGTTTAACACTGTGTTTGCCATTGAGTTTAGATATTTTAAAGGGTTTGTCTTTTTCAATACCAAAGTAACCTCTTTTAAACCCCACAAAAATACACATATTATCTTCACAGAAACTGCTGAGGTTGTGCAGTACACCCTCTTTTTTTTCTATAAGGTCATGCATTTCTTTACTTAAATGCCAGTTATCCACTATTAGCTTGCATTGTTCATTGCTACATTTACCCAGTGCTTCAATCGCTGTCTTTATTTGTGGCAGAAGTTTATCTTGAGCAAATTCCTCATCAAAGCCTTTTTTCTTTAGAAAATCTACAACTTTGTCATCATCTACAACACCAATCTTATCTTTAACGCTTCTGGTTAACCTGCTTAAATCTTCTCTTCTTTGTTTATCTAAAGCGATGTTATCACACTCCATTAAAAATGAGAGCGTAAGGTCAATCATTGAATGCATTACTCTATATTTTAAATACTTATGAGTATCGCTAAAGTCCACTTTCTCACTTAACTCGGATATTTGTTCCTCTGTTAGATTGGAATATTGCTTTTTAACACAGTTTATAAAATTTGACTGAGCGCAATTTAGTCTGTAATCCTTGTACAACATTTTATCAGGCTTACACGAATTATAAATGCTATAGCGCGTGTATGTTTTCCCATTTCCATATACTTCATCATCTTTGCCTTGAAATATAGAAATAAGATTCATTATACTATCTAAATCATATGTCAAAATCAGAGCATTTTCTCCAATTGGACTTTGTATGTTCCACCTTACAGATGTTAATAAATCATCAGTATCAACAAGTTTGTTGTGGTAAAAAGTTTCTTCGCATTTTTCAATGTATTCGTGGGCTGGGCTAGATTTACATTTACTAGATAAGACTTCAAATAAATTAGCGAAAGCCCTTAAGAACAGTTGCTTTAACTCTACACCAGCAATTTTGCTGAACACCCACATGACTGGCGCCGTTATCATAAAAAAGACGATAACGGAAATTATATACTTGGAACTATTAATCAGAAAAAGGTACAGCCTAAGATTTGAAGTGAAACCGATCTGTGCAGCTATTGCAGTAACGTGGATATTTATAATAGGAAACAAGGCAATTGAAGATATGACATAGAGAGCAACACCAGTTGCTAATATTCGACCAAATTTTTCTCCATTGGTTTTTTTTATGATACCAGTTGTTTTTATAGTATCTACAATGCAGCATCTACTTGATCTTGCAGGGCTGATAATTTTCCCACATCTGCTTAAGATTCTTCTTTTTGTAGTTGCAGTGAGATAGGTTGTAGGATACTTTCTATCAAGCTGACACATATTTTCAAAAGCCTGTTGTTGGCTAATGCTGTCTGCTTCATCAATGCTGATCCACAGTTTAGGTTTTTCACCGCTTCGATTTCCAAGTTTTTGGCCATCTTTTTGTTGTAAGAGCAAATCATGTGTTATTATAATTGCTGTAGGTTCAGTGTTTTTCAGTAAATCTTCAATTCCTTGAGTAGTTTCAGGTGTTTCAATTCTTAAAGAAAATGCGTCACCTATCATTTTTTTAGCTTGATTCACTAAATTATTATTTGGCACTGTAACTAGATGATGAAACCCTGCTTGAGCCAATATGTAACTATGCAACCCAATATCGTAGGTCTTGCCAAATCCAGTTTCTGCGTCAATCATAATATTGTAGTTAGTGGTGGAAGGACTTTTTAAGTGTTCTAATACTCCCTCAACAACAGGCTTACGACGTCCTACTGTCACAGACTCCTTTGCATTGTCAAATCTTTTAGATTCTCCTTTTAACTCGCTGTCAATTTTTTCTAGGTTTTTTATAATAACTTGCTTGTCTTGATTGCTGATAGAGCACATAAATAAACTCAACGTAATTCACACTATTAGTATATAGTAAGCTGATAAAATTGTCAATAACATTAGACATAATGTTATTGCTATTGAATGATGGAGAGACATACTCCATTATTTTGGCGCGAAGTAACAAATTCAATAAATTGTATGCTCTCTGTGTAATGGGAATTGGTATTAATAGTTGCAGTTTATGTCTCTCAGTGATAAAATGATGACCTGTGTATAATTTAATATTATGATTAGCTTACTGTTTGTTGTGCTGTTGTTTTTTTGTGGTGGTGATGCACTTGCAAAACAGGAACCACGTTCAATAGCTGCAGACAGTCACATAAAGGTCATCAATTATAATCCACAGGCTATACATAAGTACACTGGTTTTTATGGTTACCAGTCGAGCATATTATTTGAGCCAGGTGAAGAAATAAAGAACCTTTCAATGGGTGATCCAACTGGTTGGCAGCTCGTTCCTCAAGGTAACAGGTTATTTATCAAACCTATAGATGATATCGCTGACACTAACGCAACTATAATTACTGACAAAAGAGTTTATTACTTTGAGCTTCATGCTGAGGAAGCAACTGGATTGGAAGATCCAAGATTAGCGTATGAAGTAAGGTTTCTTTATCCACTATTCAATAGTGATGAAATTTACACAACCAACAACGGTGATATCCTCGAGCAAGCTAATCCCAACACTATTCCTGACATAAGTGATATTGAGGTTGTGAAGAAAGGCTTAAATTTTAATTATTCCATCTCACATGCAAAAGGTAGTGAGTCAATAATACCAATTAAAGTTTTTGATGACGGGAAATTCACATATCTGCAATTTCATAAGACAAATTCTGATTTTCCAGCAGTCTTTATGGTTGACTCTGCAGGATATGAATCTCTAGTAAATTTTCGTACAGTTGATGATTATCTTATAATTGAAAGAGTGGGCTCGGTGTTTACCTTAAGGAACGGGTCAAGTACAGTCTGCTTGTTTAATGAAAGCATGCCTTTTAAAAAGGGCAAGTAGCTGTTAAAGGCTATAGTGCCTCAGGTACAGCACTTTCAGCATACACTAATTCAAACGGTTGTCATACCAGCATTTCCATTAGTCTTCAGTGTTGTACATGTTCTTTTCTTTTTCTAATCTCTCCTGCTCTTCAATACAATATATGGCAAGCGGATTAGCTTTAAGTCTTTCGACTCCTATTTCTTCCCCTGTTCCTTCGCAATAACCGTAGGTGCCTAATTTTATTTTTTCTAACGCTTCCTTAATTTTTTCCTTTCTGTCTTTTCTGTGCTGGATTAATTTTTCGCTTCCACTGTCTTCATCAGAATAATATGCACTATCCTCTAGTTCTTGCTTCTCCAGCTCAGCAAGCATTGATTGCAACTTTGAGCTGAAATACTCTAACTGCTTTACGCTCATGTATTCTTCGTCTTCTGAAGGAGTGTAATCTTCTGGTAATTTTATTTTTGGTAACTCTTCCATAACTGTATAACTAGACAATAAAACCTGTATAATTTGCGAACAAGAAATTATACTACCTATAAGTAAACACTATAATTTATAATAAACATTTAAAGTCCTGGTATGATCGGCTTAATAAAAAAATTAGCAATATATGATAAGAACTTTACCTATATAATATGTGTTTTTATTGTAATGTTGAGCCTATCTTTGTTCACACTTGAAAATAACAGTGAACAAGAAGTTATGTTAACATTAACATGGATATGTGCTACATTTGTTTTACAAATCTCTACAAATAATTTATTTGCTTCTGATTATCATGACGGAATATTAGAGCAAATTTTCATACAGCCGCTTTCTTCTAAGTTTATAATTACTTGTAAAATTTTTGCTCACTGGTTATTGTTTGGGTTACCGATTTCAGTGATTTCTTCCATATTCAGCTTTGTAGTTCTTGGTAATAATACTGAACACTCAATAGCAGTAGGCTTATCTTTATTGCTCAGCACGTTGATAGTAATCAATATTTCAGCTGTTGGAAATGCATTAATGATTGGTCGAAACAACTTAGTATTGGGAATGTCGCAAATTCTTGTTTTGCCAATTATAATGCCGGTCTTTATATATTTTAAATTACTAGTTCAGCTTGAAAGTTTATCCTTGAATATTCACACGTTGCTTATTACTGCTTTTATTTTTGCCATTCTGATAGTCAATAGCATTATAGCTGCTCATATGGCATTAAAATTCGCTGTAGAACAGGATTAGAAGGCTTTACCATGATTTGAGATCTTGACCACCGACAAAGTCTAAACCTACTAAATACATTTCCGTAGATTCAGATCTACTTGATTTTGGTTTGAAGTATTTTGCTGTTTTAAACATTTTTTTTAATTCATAGTAAAAATCTTTATCAGACTCTCCTTGAAAAATTTTTACTACGAACTTGCCGCCATGATTTAGGAAGTGCTTTGCAAAGTTCAATGCTGCTTCGCATAAAAGCATGGTTCTGATATGATCCAACGATTTTAACCCACAAGATTCTGGGGCCATGTCAGATAAAATTACATCGAATTTTTGGTCTTTAAATCTTTCCCTTAAAATTTCAAGCTCATTTATATCGCATTGTATATATTCTACTCCAGCAATTGTATTTACTGGTTTTATGTCAATGGCGACTACATTCGCTCCTTTCTGAGATGCAACTTGTGACCATCCACCTGGAGAAGCACCAAGATCAATGACTTTTTGCTCTTTTTGGAACAATTTAAACTTATTATCTATTTCTATCAACTTGTATGCCGAACGTGATCTATAACCATCCTTATTGGTTTTTTGTACGTACTTGTCATTTAAATGACGATGCAGCCACCTGGTTGAAGATAGTTTTCTGCCTTTGGCTGTTTTTACTCTAGTTTTTATTGTTAATACCCTATAAGAATCACTTATTACTGATTATGTCTTTTAGCTCTTTTTCAACTACTTCTTTCACCAGTGTATGAAGATACTTATTTAGCCATTCCGACAACTGAGGTTTTAAAAGAGATGTGACTAATTCTTCAACAGTAAGACTTGCTCTTTTTTGTTGCTTGTGCTGTAACTCACTTTGCATTCTTTCAAGTAACTCTTTGATCTCTTCCATATTCTCTTTTAAGATTAGATGGTCATTATTTTGCGTTTGTGGGCTACTGTTATCCACTTTTTTATTGCTCATTTGGGTATTATGCTGCAAGCGAACCTCTTCTTTCCCTAGATTGTGACTATGAATATTAAATTTGGTGTTATCGAAAACCATTTCCTTATCCTGACTGCTGTTGTTGATGTCTTTTTTTTCATTATCCTCTTCTTTACTATCTTCTTCTGAATCTTCCAAGTATTCTTCTTCAAGATACAGCACATCATCATCTTCCTTCTCCTTCTCTATTTCCACTTCACCACCACTGGCGTTTTTGCCCGATATGGCTTTTTTTATGTTTTCTAGGATATCTTTTACAGATTGATTGCTTTGTCTATCATTCATAACGCTAATACCATTAAATTTAGAGATTTATACTATTTATTATAAAAAGCAAATTATAAACACTAATTACATAGTTGCTTTTTGCTTCAACCAAGCCCGAACGTGCTTTGAATAGTGCTTCTTCAGTATTCAAAAGTTCAGTTGTGCTTTTCAAATTTAAGTTGACTTCTTGCTCAACTCCTTCCAACGCTAAAGCTGCTGCTTTTTCGGCCTCGTGACTTGCTTTAATAACAGCCTTTGCTGTTAGAACGTTATTCCAAGCGTTCACAACCTCTTTTTCTATATTTTTTGCTGTTTCATAATAATCATAGGTGGATTTTTTTGCATCCATTTTAGCTTTGCCGATACCAAAAGCATTGATTCCTCTTTTAAAAATTGGAATATCGAGAATGAAGGCAATATTGACGTTTCCTGAAACTTTCTCGAGAAAAGCGTTTTCTCCGTTTCTCCGATCAAGATCTGTACTTGCGCTGAGATTCAAAGAGGGCAACCACTTGGAAGTTTCAGCAATCACTTCCATTTTAGCTGCTCTTTTTTGATAAACCACTGCTTTTAGAGATAGATTCTTGGTTTTTGCTAATTGTAAGCATTCATTTAGCTTCGGAACGGAAGGTAATTGATCATTGGCTTCGGAGAGTTTATCAGGATCCTCGCCAATTAAGTGAAAGTAAGCAATGTTTGCCAATTTTAACTTACCTTCAGCTTCAACTCTTTCTGACACTGAAGATGAAAACTTTGCTTTTGCTAATGAAACTTCAGCGTTGGTAACCTCTCCAAGAGAAAGGCGTTTTTTCATCGCTGACAAGTGCTCCAAAGAAACGCGTTCTTTGTGCTCTCTCAATTTTAATATTTCTGTCCTGCGTAGAACGTCAACGTATACTTTCACGGCGTTGAGCGCAATCTCTTGTTTTAACTGTTGAAACCGCATCTTTTCTGCCTTGAGAAGGTGACTTGATCGGCTGAATGTGGCAAAAGTACCACCTCCATCTATTATTTTCTGGTAAAGAGTGAGACTCTTTTCATGATTAAAGCTCTTATCAAAGTTGTATCGTAAATTAATCTCAGGTAAAAACCCAGCTAACCCGGCAGATTTTAGCTGCTTTTCTGCGCTTTTGTATTGGTAGAATTGAGATTTTAGTTTTGAACTATTTTTAATAGCTTTGTTTATAACTTCTTCAAGATCGATTGCGTAACAACTTATAGCACTAAAAATGGTCGCAAGCGTAATAATCAACCGAAACATTCTACTCCTATATACATTGGTCGCACACAGCTAAGTTACTAACACAAATTGCTTTAATAATCAATAACTAATGTTGTTGACACTATTTAGAAATTAAGTGTACCATAGCTTACTATTGTATAATTTTAGATGATGAAAACTTTTTTCTTAAAAGAAAAACAAATCGATAAAAAATGGTTTGTCATAGATGCAGAAGGGTTAGTAGTAGGGAGGCTTGCAGCATTTGTAGCGATGCTATTGCGTGGAAAACATAAACCTGAGTATACACCTCATATGGATTGTGGTGATAATGTAATTATCATCAATGCAGAAAAGGTGCATTTTACTGGAAAGAAACTTAAGGAGAAAATTTACTATAAGCATACAGGTTACCCTGGTGGTTTGAAAAGAACTACTCCAGATAATATTTTAAATGGTAAGTTTCCTGAGCGTGTAATAGAAATGGCAGTAAAAAGAATGCTTGATGATGGTCCTATGGCACGTAAGCGTTTTGGGAATTTATATGTTTATTCTGGTCCAGAGCATAAGCATCAAGGACAGCAACCTGAAAAGATAGATTTTGCTTCTTTAAATCGTAAAAATAAAAAATAATGGAGTAAAAATGGAAAATTCTGTAACAAATCAATCAGAAAAAATAACTAAACCAGTAATTGATTCACTTGGTCGTTTATATGCTACAGGCCGAAGGAAGGAATCTGCAGCAAGAGTGTGGATAAAGCCAGGAGGCGGGAAGTTTAGTGTTAATCAAAAAGACAAACTACTGGATTACTTTAAAAGGGAATCAGTGTGCCAAATGGTAAAAATGCCATTTATTGTAACATCTACGCTCGATAAATATGATGTATTTGCTACGATAAAAGGTGGAGGGCTATCTGGTCAAGCAGGTGCCTTAGCTCATGGAATAAGCAGAGCTTTAAGTAAAATAAGCCAAGACTTACATTCTGTATTGCGCAAAAAGGGGTTCTTAACACGAGATTCACGTGTTGTTGAGCGTAAAAAATATGGTCAACACAAGGCTCGTAAGGAGTGTCAATTTTCTAAAAGGTAGTTATTCTTTTATGTAGCTTTTTGTTAAGCGTTATACAAATATTAAAAAAAGTGTATGATATATTCTATTTTCGCGATAAATTTAGTTGACTATTGATATGAACATAATATGCTGTTTATGTGAATTTTTCAATATTAAGGTAATTTATGAGTAAAGAAGATATAGTAAAACAATTAAAAGAAGATTGTTCTTGTCAGAATATAAATATAACGAAATCTGACTTGGGCAAGGTTCATGATGCGTTTATAAAAATAATAAAAGATGAGTTAGATAGAGAAGGTGAAATACGTCTGCATGGAGTGGGTACATTCTCTACTGCTATAAGTCGGGAGAAGCAATGTCGTAATCCTCAGAGTGGTGAGATCATGACTGTCCCTAAAAAGACAAGAGTGAAATTTAAAGCGAGCAAGACTCTTTTAACTGTTTTGAATGAAAAAGAAAAAGCAGTAGTTAGTTAGAGATTATCGTTTTTATTGTTTTTACTACGCTGTGTAAGCCGTAAAATATAGCTTCGCTGATTAAAAAGTGGCCTATATTGAGAGCTGAGATGTGAGGTATTTCTTTTATTCTTTTAGCGTGTGTATAGGTTATGCCATGTCCTGTGTGGCATTCTATTCCTAATCTATTGACGTATCCTACAGCATTGGTAATTAATTGTAATTTTTCCTCTGATGGATTATCGCAGTAATCCCCTGTATGAATTTCTATTATGTCAGGCTTTCCTTCTAGCTTCTCAAGATATTTTAGCTGATTGATATTTGGATTGATAAACAGTGAAACCTTTATACCAATGCTATGCATCTCCTCTATTATACTAGAGAGTTTGCTGTACATGTTAATTATATCCAAGCCACCTTCTGTTGTTAATTCTTCTCTTTTTTCTGGTACTATATTAATCGAATAGGGTTTTACCTTTTTTGCTATTCCAAGCATTTCTTCTGTAGCTGCAATTTCAAGGTTTAGCTCAGTTTCGATGTTTTTTTTCAGGTTAAACACATCTTCATCTTTAATATGTCTTCTGTCTTCTCGTAAATGTACGGTGATAAAATCTGCTCCTGCATCAATAGCTATTTCTGCTGCTTTCAATGGATCTGGGTAAGAAGTTCCGCGTGCGTTGCGGAGAGTTGCAACGTGATCGATGTTAATGCCTAGTTTCATAATCTATCTCAAAGATTGTTTATAAATTATACATGTTATTAGGTCTTTTGCACAGTCATTTTTTGACTAGCAATACACCCTTTAGCATACACGAACATCGTGATTTGAGCCTAACAAGAGGATATTACCCAAGTAGCCCTTTCTCCTGTCATACAAGTAGCCTTTTCTTGTCATCCAAGTAGTGGACACTTATATCTGGGATCCAGAATACTACTTTAGTAATAAATATTTAAGAAATTTACTAAATGAAAAAAAAGCAAAAGAAACCCTAGCTATTGTTTATTTTTAGTATTGACGTTTTTATGCCTTAAACGCTGCAATTTAGCTGCTTTTAAGTGCAACTAGTCTAAGCTATAATATTTAAGAAACTTACCAGACAGAGGAAAAAGACAATAAAACTCCAAGGTAGCTAGTTATTCCACTCTCTATTTTAAAATCCGGCGTTGGGTGATGTCTTAAACGACTTATAAGCGTGTTTGAGCTTGTATGGGTAAAAACCCGAAGTTTTAAAAAGACATGCAGTGCACATAGTGCGAAAAATTAAACAATAGTACGCCAAATACAGGTTCTCTTGTCATTTTAACCTGTACAGATTGGGAAATTAAATAATAGCTTTAATATTATGATAAAAGGAATGGCGAAAGTTGTCAAGTAGTTTTTTTTGTCTCTATTGGATGACGCTATGGCTTTTTTCCATTTTCGTCTGCCCGCTTTCTGTGTAGCGAGGATTGGTATTAGTTCAAGAACTATGTAAAAAGTTCAATATAGTTACCGTAATAGTAAAAACATGAATAAAAGTATTTCACCATTTGAGAGAAATTATTTTCTAGGTTTGTAAGTTGCTTTGAAAGGTGACTTTTTGCGCTGCTTTGGGTAAGATGAACGATGATGGATTAAACGTAAGAATAGTGTAGAAATAACAGGTTTGATGAGTGGCTTTATATTATCATTAAAAATCCATATCCATACGCTAAATGCAGAACTTAGAAGCCCAGTTAGTATAGGTACCGTGTTTGACTCTTTGGTCAACATCCAAAACAGCCAAATAATGGATAAAGATACAGAGAAGAGTGGGAAATGCTTCAATGCTGCTGTCCACTCACCAGGTTTTGGTAAAAATTCAAGTGTGTTAGGAAAAAATGATACAATGAAGTATGGAAGTGCAATGCCTAAGCCAAGAAATAAGAAAATGCTAATAGAAATAAGTATTGATGACTGAGTAAGAGCAAAACCTATGGCAGGTGCCATAAAAGGTGTGATACAGGGAATTATAGCCAATGTTGAAAACATTCCACCGAAAAAACTGCTATTAGCTTTATCTGAACGAGAAAATATGAGAGAAATATCAGACAAGCTACAAAGAAAACATAAGCCTATTACAAACATTACATATAGTAATATTAGTACCAAAACAGGAGACTGTATATGAAAACCCAAGTCCATTGCATAACCTATGTTACGTAATGCTAATAGCATTAAGGACAATATTAACATGCTAGTCAATACTCCAAGAGTGTAGGCTATGCCATTTAACTTCAGTTTAAATGAGTTGCTAGGGCCATTGATTATTGCTGCTGCTTTTAAAGAAAGAACAGGAAAAACACAAGGCATAAAGTTAAGTACCACACCACCGATAAACGAGTATGCTGAATTTATTAGCAACCCCACGATTTTACATATAATTCAAACTATAATACAGTTTGAAGTAAAAGAATCTACTTAAATAGTCAATTGACTTTTTGTGCTGGTATGTTAGAAATTTTACACTTTCTGTGCTGATGTATCAGAAATTTTATACTTTGCGGGCGTAGCTCAGTTGGTAGAGCGTTAGTTTGTGGTCGCCAATTTGATCCTAGTTGCTTGTTCCACTAAAATTCTTAGCCCTACAGAAATATAAGCGTGAGCATGCTTTATACATACTCACTTAGTGTATCCGTTTAGGGGTATGGCCAATGTACAAATATTGAAGCTAAAGTGGTGTCATGTAAGTAGCTGAAATTGGAACTTAGTTTTTCTTATGATTTTATCAAAACATTATATTTTAGCATAAAATGGCCTCTTATGCCTACCGGAACTCATTCTTTGGTATGCTTTTCTGCTTTACTAATAGGATGTTTTCGGATATAATTGGATATAATTAGATAAAAATACGGATATGTTTGACATTTCAAAAATTGTAATAACATCTGAAATGCTGAAATTAGTTGCTGAAATTGATGAATTTAAAGGAGCATGGCAATTATTTGGTAGTTTAGCTCCAGAGCGTTTACAAATGCTCAAGAAAATTGCAACAATTGAAAGTGTCGGTTCTTCTACTCGTATTGAAGGAGCAAAACTATCAGACCGTGAAGTTGAGCAATTATTATCCAAACTTGATACACGATCATTTCGTTCTTGGGATGAACAAGAAATAGCTGGATATGCGTATGTGTGTGAAGAGGTATTTCAAAACTTTGAAAATATGCCATTTACAGAAAACGTTATAAAACAGTTTCATATCTGGCTTTTACAATTTTCACATAAAGATCAAAGGCACATGGGAGAATATAAGAAATTTCCCAATCATGTTGAAGCGTTTGATGAATCTGGAAAAAGCTTAGGCATAATTTTTGAAACATCTTCTCCATTCGAAACAGTGACACAGATGCAAGAACTTATCTATTGGACTGGCCAGCAATTAGAAGCGAAATCATCGCATCCTCTATTAATTATCGGCATCTTTATAGTTACTTTTTTAGCTATACATCCCTTTCAAGATGGAAATGGAAGATTATCACGTATTCTTACAACTTTCTTGTTGCTAAAGTTAGGGTATGCCTACGTACCTTACAGTTCTCTTGAAAGTATAATTGAAAGTAACAAGGAAAGTTATTACTTAGCTTTGCGTCGCACTCAACAGTCTTTAAAGGCTGGCAACTATGACTTTAGTCCATGGCTTATGTTCTTTTTAAGATCACTACAAAAGCAAAAGTCTCATCTTGAGGAAAAGGTGTCACATGAAAAAATGTTGAATCTTTATTTGCCACCACTTTCAGCTAAAATAGTAGTTTTACTTAGCAAACATGGACGTCTTACAATTAAGGATTTAGAAAATATCACTAAAGCAAACCGAAGTACCTTAAAGAAGCATGTATCTAATCTTGTAAAGGGTAATCACATCACTCAGCATGGAAAAGGCAAAGCAACTTGGTATGTAGCTCAATAAGATATATATTCATTTTGAATTATAGAGAGGTCTAAGCTATGCTTACAAGGATGACAAAGTTTCAAAAAAAGCCTAATATAACATAAAAAGCTTTATGAAAATCAGAGTTGGAGTAATAGGCTGTTTAGGCAGAATGGGCAAAAAAATACTCAGTGAATTGACCACAAATACCAAAGTAGAGATAGCAGGTGCTGTTGCCCGTGCAGATAGTAAATACGTAGGCTTAGATATAGGGCCAATTATAGGCCACAGCTTCAATTTAGGAATCAAAGTTACAAGTTCTATTAGTGACGTATTTAAGTCATCTGACGTTGTAATAGATTTTACAACTAAGGAATGTATGTTAGACTGCCTTAAGGCGGCTGTGAAATTTAAAAAACCGCTAGTTAGTGGTACAACTGGAATAGAAAGTATCGATTTAAAAAAGTATGCTGCTGAGGTTCCGATGTTATGGTCGGCAAATATGAGCGTTGGAGTTAATGTATTGTTGAAACTGGTAAAAAAAACTGCTGAGCTTTTAGGTAACGAATACGACGCTGAAATTTGGGAAATGCACCATAGCTTAAAAAAAGATTCGCCATCTGGAACAGCTATAGAACTTGGTAAAGCAATTGCTAGCGCTTCAAAAAGAGATTTTCAACAGTATTGTCATAGTTATCTAAAAATAAGAGAAAAGGGAGAAATAGGTTTTGCAGTATCTCGTGGAGGTGGAGTGATAGGAGACCATAGTGTAATGTTTGTTAATTCTGATGAACGGATAGAATTAAATCACAAAGCAATCAATCGCACAACATTTGCTAAAGGTGCTGTTCAAGCAGCAATATGGCTATATGAAAACAAAAGAGAAACACCGGGACTCTATTCAATGCAGGACGTGATATGAATGATACACGTGCCTCTGTTAAAAATTTAAATCTCTGGTATGGCTCTAAACAAGTTTTATTCGATATAAATTTGGATATTTATAAAAGAAAAGTTACTACTTTTATCGGGCCATCTGGGTGTGGTAAATCAACCTTTTTGCGCTGTTTTAATCGCATGAATGATTATGTACCATGGTGCAAAGCTGTTGGTGAGTTGGTTATCAACGGGCTAGGTAATATATATTCACGTGATATGGATGTTGTGCTACTTAGAGCAAAAGTTGGCATGGTATTTCAAAAGCCCAATCCTTTTCCAAAGTCAATATATGATAACGTTGCTTATGGACCCAAATTGCATGGCATGGTGAAGAATAAGCAAAAATTAGATGAAATGGTGGAAAATAGTTTAACTAAGGTCGGTTTGTGGGAAGAGCTGAAAGATAGATTGCAGGATAGCGCATTGGATTTATCTGGTGGCCAACAACAGAGATTGTGCATTGCCCGTGCAATTGCAGTGAAGCCAACTATTTTATTAATGGATGAACCATGCTCCGCTCTTGATCCAATGGCAACCAATGCGATCGAAAATCTTATACAAGAGCTAAAATTAAGATTTACCATAATTATGGTAACTCATTCGATGAAACAAGCTAAAAAGCTATCTGATAGCGTAATCTTCTTTTGTAATGGCAAGATTGTTGAATTTGGAAGTGTTCAAGAAATATTCGAAGATGCTCAATCTCCCTTAACGAAAGAGTATATTCTGGATCATTAAATTCCGTTATGCACGAGAACTTTACTCCCAATAGCCTCGCTAGCAATAACACGGCTTTCAAAATCGATATTTATTATATCAGATAGCGAGTTAACATCAGCGTAACCATCAAAACTTTCTACCGTTGACTTCACCACCTTTACTATCTCTAAAAAGCCGATTTGTGACTTCAAAAATTTATTAACGGCTATTTCGTTTGTAGCATTGAGAACAATACTATTTGTTTGTGGAGCAGAAGAATTCAGCACTTCCATGCTGAGCTTTAGCGCGGGAAAGCGCCTATGATCAGGTTCTTGAAAGGTCAATTTTTTTTGCTTTGTTAAATCTAATGTATAACTCAAAGCTGACCTTTCTGGCCAAGACAGAGCATATGAGATGGGAATTGCCATGTCAGTCTCTGCAAGCACAGCAAAGTTAAAACCATCCTTGTAAACTACAACTCCATGTATGATCGATTCAGGGTGCACTACTGCCTCAATTTTATTTGGGCTAATGTTAAACAAATTATGTGCTTCTATTATCTCTAGCGCTTTATTCATCATTGTTGCACTATCAACCGAGATTTTCTTTCCCATATTCCAAGTAGGGTGACTTAGAGCCTGATTTACTGTAATATTTCTTAATTGCTCAAGGCTACAATTTAGAAATGGTCCACCAGAAGCAGTGAGTATAATCTTTTCTACGCATCTATCGTCACTTTGCAAAACTTGAAAAATTGCGTTGTGTTCAGAGTCAATAGGAATTATCTGTACGCTTTTCTTTTTAGCTTTCTTAAGTAGTAATTTCCCACCACAAACAATACTTTCTTTGTTTGCTAGTGCAATGATTTTGGTACCACTCTCTATAACCTGCATGACTGGTTCAAGGCCTGCAATGCCAACTATTGCAACAACTGAGAGATCGACGGGCAAAGAAGCAACATTTGCTAAACCTTCAGCGCCAACTTCTATTTTGATGTTTGTACCAAGTAGACTTTCTTTTAAATCTTTATAAAACCTTTTATCAGAGATAGCAACATATCTCGCATTTAGCAGTTTTGCTTGATATGCCAGTAGAGCAAAATTCGAGTGGGCACTAAGTGCTTCTATCTGGTATTCTTCTTTTCTCTTCAGTAGTAAGTCTACAGCCTTTTTTCCAATACTTCCTGTTGATCCTAAAACTGAAACCTTTTTCACTAAAACGAACTCACGTTAATTAAACGAGCTAAACCTATTCTCACCAGCAGTTTCTGGACTTAACCACCAAGCTCATGTCCGTGGTTATCGCCAACAGATGGTGAAGGACCAGGCGAAAAAGACTGACCATGGTGATCACCTGCATCATGCATGTCATGTAAACCTTCAGCATCGTGAGCCATTTCGTTGCTAGCGTGGGGATAATCGTCCGGGTGAAGTACCCCATCACCGTGACCTGTATCTATTCCTTCCGATGGCATATCTTCCCCACCTCCACCACCTGAAAAATGTTCTACAAGGCTTTCAAGAAACTTTATGCCAAACATATTACCTGATTCACCAAACAACGTTACTAAGCTACTACCATTTACCAAACCTTCGAACACATTACAGTAAGCAGCAATTGCTCCTTCATGGAAGTTGAACAACCATTTCATTCCATCCACAATTGTTGCAACAGAGTCACTATGACCAAGACCAAAGCCACTCTTTTTTCCTTGGTTTTCTTGTTGTTGTTGTTGAGCTTGCCACTCTGCAATATTTGGACCTTGAGCTTCAGTCATAAACTTTTGTTCTAAACCTTAGATTACTATTTTACCACAAATATTGAAAAATATCAATAGGGCTACCATTTTCTGAACGACAACATGCTTTTAAGCGCTTATTGATGAGACTAGCGAAACGGTTTTATGATAACCGCAATAATTATAATTATTATCAATACTGTAACAACTTCATTTACAATACGGAAATAAACATGACTTTTCCTATTTAAGCCCATTGCAAAGTTTTTCCTGTGCCTTGCAAGTAGTCCATGAACAGCAAACATAAAGAATAATGCTAGTGCTTTTATGTGGAACCACCCTTCGCGGTATGCCTCTCTCATAACCATTAATGTGATGCCAAAACCAAGCGAAAAGAGCATTGCAGGGTTTATGATAAATCTTAGAAGTCTTTTCTCCATTATTTGAAGTAAGCTATCGTTTTCCGATCCTGGCTTTACGGTTGCATGGTAGACGTAAAGCCTCGGTAAATAGAGCATACCTGCCATCCACATAATGACGGAGATAACGTGAAAAGCTTCGAGCCAGTGGTAATAATCCATTACAAAACGTTGAAATTTCTGATACCATCTGAGTTTAACGAAAAAGAAATAGATATGAAAGCGGAAGATTTCACTAAAGAACAGGTGATTGGATTCTACAGGAAAATGCTACTCATACGCAGATTTGAGGAAAAAGCAGGACAATTGTATGGAATGGGCTTAATAGGCGGATTCTGTCACCTATCGATAGGGCAAGAGGCAGTTGCAGTTGGAACGCAAGCTGCGTCAAAGTCCGGTGATGCTTTTATCACAAGTTATAGAGACCACGGTTTAATGCTGGCATGTGGCTCTGATCCAAACGTTGTGATGGCAGAACTGACCGGTAAAGAGACGGGATGCTCAAAAGGCAAAGGTGGTTCAATGCATATATTTGATATTGAAAAAAAATTCTTCGGTGGACATGGAATAGTGGGCGCACAGGTTCCAATTGGCACAGGGATAGCATTTGCTAATAAATATAAGAAAAAAGACAACGTGGTATTCACGTATTTTGGCGATGGTGCCACGAATCAAGGGCAAACATACGAATCATTCAATATGGCAGCTTTATGGAAGTTATCTGTGGTTTATATTATAGAGAATAATGGATACGCCATGGGAACCTCCGTGCAAAGATCAACTTTAGTAACTGAATTATATAGGAGAGGAGAGGGTTTTGGCATTCCTGGAAAGCAAGTTGATGGAATGGATTTCTTCTCTGTTTATGAGGAGACAAGTGAGGCAGCTAAGTACGTGCGTAGTGGAAAAGGGCCTATCCTGCTTGAAATGAAGACATATCGATATCGTGGTCATTCGATGTCAGACCCTGCAACTTATCGTTCAAAAGAAGAAGTTGAAGATATGAAGCAAAACCATGATCCTATAAGCACTTTGAAGAAGTACATGGTAGATAATAAGATTGCTGCAGAGGAAGAATGCAAAGCAATTGACAAAGAAGTGCGCGATTTAGTGAAAAAATCAGAAGGTTTTGCCAAAAATAGTAAAGAACCAAGCGTTGATGAGCTGTATACTGATGTTTACAAATCTGTCAATTGTTAACTGTAAAAAACTACTTGACAACCTTCACCGTTACCCTTATCATAGTATTAAAGCTATTTGTTTAACTTCCCAATCTGTACAGGTTAAAATGACAAGAAAACTTGTATTTCGCGTACTATTGTTTAATTTTTCGCACTGTGTGCACTGCATGTCTTTTTAAAA
>NZ_WQMP01000182.1:0-1566 GCF_013366855.1 Wolbachia endosymbiont of Madathamugadia hiepei | reverse complement strand
TTTTTTTGTCATTTAATCTGCACAGACTGAAGATAAACAATAGCTTCAACCTTGTGATAACGGGCTTGGTGAGATTTGTCAAGTAGTTTTTTTCGTTTCTATTGGATGACGTTATAACTTTTTTCCACTGTTGTCTATTCACTTCCTGTGTAGTGGGAATTGGTATCAGATAAATATTGAGTCAGAATCTCAATGCCTTCGTCGATTTCCTCTTCAGTGATGATGAGTGGAGGCAAAATTCTTACAACATTATCTGATGTTACTCCAACAGTGAGTAAACCACGATAACTTAGCTCCTCTGCAAACTTTTGGCTATTCATTTTCACTTTTATCCCGAGCATTAGCCCCTTTCCTCTTACTTCTTCTATCATTGGAAATTTACTTGCCAGACCTTCTAATTTATTCTTTAAATACTTGCCCCTAATTTCAACATTCTCCAAAAAACCGGAGCTGAGTAATTCATCAACCACAGCATTGCCTACCGAAGTTGCAAGTGGATTGCCGCCAAAAGTGGAACCGTGCATGCCAACTTTCATATACTTAGCAGCCTTTTCAGTTGCAAGACAAGCCCCTAGCGGGAACCCTGACCCTATTCCTTTTGCAAGAGCGCATATGTCAGGCTCTACTCCTATATGTTCATATGCAAATAACTTTCCTGTTCTACCAGCACCGCATTGTACACAATCAAAAAATAGCAATATGTCGTTTTCATCGCACAACTTCCTTAGCTCTTTCATGAAGACTTCATCCATTACTTTAATACCACCTTGTCCCTGTATTGGCTCTATCAATATAACGCCTATACTATTAGAAATTGCTTTTCTTACGCTCTCAATATTGGGCTTGACATTATCACACCAATCAATATAAGGATTCAGTAGTGCAGAAAATTTCTGTCTATCGTTTGTAGCACAAGTTAAAAATGTTCTTCCATGAAATGCACCATGAAATGTTAAAATTCTATAGCGATTTTTACTGCCTTTTCCGTTTTGATAGGCCCTAGCAATCTTAAGCCCACACTCTACTGCTTCTGATCCAGAATTTGTGAAAAATACGGTATCAGCAAAACTGTTGTCCTTTAGTCTTTCTGCAAAGTTGTTAGCAGCAGGTATATTGTAGGTGTTTGATATATGCCATAACTTTTCCCCTTGCAGTTTAAGAGCGCTAATTAATTGCTGATTGGCATGACCTAAGCTGCTAACGGCTATTCCAGAGTGAAAATCTATGTAACACTTGCCATTGACATCATACAAATAAACACCTTTGCCATAAGAAAAATTTATATTAATAGGAGAATAAACTGGCAAGATAGGAGAAATTGTCATAAAAGTATGGTATGCTAAATTTTAATTAATAACATAAAAGTCGTTATTTCACAATGAGAAGGATATGTATAAACTAGTCTCTGTGAACAAAAGTTTGTTATGAGAAAATAAGGAAAGATGTAGCAAAAACTGGTAGTTTAACTTAGCTACAAATAGAGAAACACCAAATGGCATATTATATAAAAGAAGGAAATTGAAAACAAGTTTTTAGTTTTTTGAAAAGCGTGAAAGGAATACACAG
>NZ_WQMP01000181.1:0-1567 GCF_013366855.1 Wolbachia endosymbiont of Madathamugadia hiepei | reverse complement strand
GACAAGACTGCTGAGGTTTTTATGGGTTTTTTAAACTTCGTTGGTTCTCTCATATGGCTTCTCTAAAATTTTGTTCACAGAGACTAGTGAATCTTCTGAAAAGTATATAAAATTTAAGTTTAAGCAAAGAACATGGCAGTTAGACTTATTCCAGACAACCTCGATATCAAATTTAGTAAATATAGAAAGTTGACTGCACTCATTAGTATTATTCTGATCATTTTTTCAATACTCACTGTTGTGCTACGAGGAGTGAATTTAGGCATAGACTTTACAGGTGGAATCTTGATGGAAATAAAATCTTCGAGCGAAGATCGTACTATTCTTGATGTATTGAAAGAAAATGGCTTTACGGTGCAGAGTTCAAAAGCAGGTGACAATTTAGTCATGCGTTTTAAAGAGGAAGGAGATGAGGATAAAATTAAAAAGATAAAAAGCATACTAGAAGAAAAACTGGGTGGTTCAATAAGCTATCGTAAGATAGACTATGTTGGTCCCCAAATAAGCTCAACACAGATATTTGAAGGAATATTGTCCATGTTAATTGCAATCGTTGGAATATTTTTCTACGTTTGGCTCAGATTTAATTGGCAATGTGGGTTTGGTGGAATAATAGCACTGGTCCATGACGTGATTTTAACCGTCGGTTTTATTAGCCTGACTGGCATTGAGTTTAATATTTCATCAGTTGCAGCTCTCCTCACTGTAATTGGTTATTCAATCAATAATTCAGTAGTTATATATGATCGAATTCGAGAATATCAAAAAAGTGGTAAAGACAGACATATAAATGAAATGGTAGATGTAAGTATTAACGCTACATTGTTTCGCACTGTCCTAACCTCGGGTACGACCCTGCTCGCCGCTCTTCCTTTGACATTAATTTGTACAGGTGCAGTCAGAGACTTCAGCTTGATTATCTTTTTTGGTATTGCAATTGGCACTTGTTCTGCAATATTTATCTCTGCTCCTATATTAACCTGCAGAGCTTTAATAAGCAGATTCGCGGTATAATATCAACTTATTATCTCTTATAGTGAAGTGAAAATATCTCAAGAAACTCATTCCAAGTAATGAATGTGACATAGAATAAGTGTTGACGCTGGCCTGCACATCATTGATCAAAAAATTTCCTATTTTAACTTGAGGTATTTGAACCACTCCAGCTCTTATTTGACCTTTTGCAGTTTCATATATTTTAAAATCTTGAATATTCTGCGGATTAATACCGGCATTTATTGCATCCTTTTGCGACAGAACAATATCAGTTGCACCGGTGTCGAGCAAAAACGTTATATTGCGACCATTAACTTGAGCTTGAATATAAAAGTGTCCATCATATGATTTCGTAAATTCGACACTTCCACCATTTTGGATCCTTCCCCTATATGGTAAAAAAGTGCTGAGAAATCTATTGCTTAGTTTGTCTCCTTGTGAGTCGATAAACATTGCGGTAATAACTATTATCAGTAGCCAAATAACTAGTCTCTGTGAACAAAATTTTAGAGAAGCCATATGAGAGAACCAACGAAGTTTAAAAAACCCATAAAAACCTCAGCAGTCTTGT
>NZ_WQMP01000180.1:0-1599 GCF_013366855.1 Wolbachia endosymbiont of Madathamugadia hiepei | reverse complement strand
TCTCTGTTTCACTATGAAACAATTGAATTGATTTTATATGAACAATCAGTATAACTTAGTTAACTTGTATTGACTCTTTCGTCTAGTGGTTAGGACACCACCCTTTCACGGTGGTAACACGGGTTCAAATCCCGTAAGAGTCACCAATCGTGCTTTATGGACCCCTCTTTATAATAATTTGGCATGGCATAAATCCGCTACAATAGCCTGTTTTAGCCACCCATAGGACCTTTTGCTTTTAATTATTTACCTAAAGTTTACCATTTGCTTTCCATAATCTGTTAATTTCCCGTTATTTTTCTCAAAAAGGTGGGTACTTTTTTGCTATTTTGAGAAAAGTAAATAAACGCATTTCTTGTGACGCTAAAGAGAACTGTTTTTTGCATGAACATGGTTGATCTAGTTAAGATCTAATTCAATATTAAAGAAGCGTAAGATAGTACACCACATCTGCGGCACGCTACCCGCATTTTACTTTTTCACGTTCAGCCTACACAGTAGCTATAACGAAACTTTCCAGGTTAACGGCATTGTGATCTACTGATTATCTCAATATCACTATCGTCAGAATGTGAAGAGCTCATTGACTGGTCACGCGATATTGGCTGTACCTTATTTAACTTGCTACCCGGATGACTTTTCCTTCTTAATGCTGTCATTTCAGTTTGATGCCTCTCTTCTATTTCTTTTATTCTGCTCTGGGTTTCTTTCCTTAGTCTCGTTAATTCGGCTTGATGTCTTTCTTCCATTTCCTTTACTCTACTTTGGCTTTCTTCTTTTAACTTTTCCTCTATATGTCTCTTTTTCAGTGAAGTAAGAATATGTTTAACAGCTAACCCTGCATCTTTTTCACTATTTCCGTTCCACCTTAAATCAAGTTCATTAAGATTTATAAGGTTACCATTAGCTAAAGCTTCTATGCCTTTTTTACCGATTCTGTTCCACCTTAAATTAAGTGAAATAAGATTTGCAAGATTACCATTAGCTAAGGCATCTGCACCTCTTTTACCAATTTTGTTCCCTTCCAAATTAAGTGAAGTAAGATTTGTAAGTTTAGCTAATTCTCTTGCATCTTCATCACTAATATTGCAATACGGTAAGGAAAGCTTTTTAATTTGTGCATTATTTTGTAAAAAACTTACTAACTCGCTTATATTGATTGTAGTATTTGATACTTTTAAAGCGTTACCTTTTACGTATTGACTAAAATCCACTTTACCCTCTGATTAATATATTATGGGAATACCTTATATGGCATTTCAGTAACTGTCAACCACTTTATGTAATGCTAAAAATCATATAAGATTTATATGTAAAGACGCTCACATATCCCTTTTCTAAGCAGCTTTTTCTGTTGAGTTGTAGAACTTCTTGAGCTGCTCACTCCATAATAGCGGTATCTTGTTTTTCTTGAAGTCTATCAATTTTAGATGATTTGGCACAACTGTACGAACATTGTGATTTGAGGCTACTACTAGGGTGTCATGCCAGTGCTTGACACTGGCATCCAGGAATTTTATTAACGCTAACTATGGATTAGAAAGAGAGTAGAGAGAGAAATAGGGTAAACTCCAGTATTTTAGCAACAATAGGAGGTTA
>NZ_WQMP01000179.1:0-1610 GCF_013366855.1 Wolbachia endosymbiont of Madathamugadia hiepei | reverse complement strand
CATGAAAACATTGAGTATTTGGGTTAATTGCATTTTTAAACTTGCCTAATTTTACTTCGTACTCATTTCGTGTGTCTATTACTAAAACGTCAGGTCGAGAGATAAAATCATCCCAATACTCTGGATCAACATATTTGCCTCTAAGAGAAATATCGAGATTGTCTACACCGAGGTTTACAATTTCTCTTTTTAACCTCACTTTCATCTTACTAAATGGTTGATATTCTGCTGCACTTTCTTTCCACGTAAGATCTTTCAGCCTATAATCAGAACGTAGAAAATCAAATGTTTTATCAATTGCGCTTCTTCCACCGGATATGGTTGCGTTGATGCCTTCCTCTGCAAGGAGTATAGTACCCCTCAGCTCAACGTCATCGCATGCAGCTTTTATTTCATCTTTCATGTCATAATAGTTAAAGAGTTCTACAAAATGGTAGAAAGTTGCTATGACAAAGCTCATGATTATTAACTTATCAACTTAGAATATAATATATAAAATTATAAAGATATTCAACTCTGGATATCTTCAGCTTTTGTATATAACATTTTAATATTAAGTATGGATTGAATTTAATGTTTTTAAGAATATTTAAAAATATATTCTTATTTCTAGTAAGTATATTATTTATTTGCCCTATATTATCGTTAATATCGATTCTATTTACAAAATCGGCAGATTCTGGGTGGGTAATCAGTACACTTTTTCCTGAATACATACTGAATACGTTAATCTTGATGATAGGAATTGGAAGTATATCTTTTATATTTGGAGTGATACCAGCGTGGCTCACCACATTTTTTTCATTTCCTGGGAGTAGAATTTGTGAGATTGCTTTATTTTTTCCGTTATCGATTCCTGGATATATAGTAGCGTTTGTCTATGTAAACACGCTAGAGTTTTCAGGTCCGATTCAGAGTTTGTTAAGAGAAATTTTAGAGTGGAGCAAAGGCGATTATTGGTTTCCCGAGATCAAATCTTTAGGTGGTGGAATATTAGTGATGGGATTCAGTTTATATCCATACGTTTACATATTGGTCCGCTCAAGTCTAAGGAACGTTAGCAACTCAGTTACTATTGCATCGACACTTGGGTTCTCCTCACTGCAGAGCTTGTTTTCTGTCATAATACCCTCTATACGTCCATCAATTATAGCTGGATTATCCTTGGTGCTAATGGAAGTAATTACGGATTTTGGTACACCGCAGTTTCTTGCAATTGACACTTTTACAACAGGAGTATATCGCACCTGGTTTTTGCTGCATGATAAATATTCAACTACTGTTTTAGCAGTTGCAGAATTGATCTTCATTGCAACACTAATAACTATTGAAAAAATCCTGCAAAAAAGGGGGATCTCCTATTCTGCAATCAGTACTAATTCAGACTACCACAACAAGCGCAGTATAAATGGTACTGTGCCATTGATCTTTGCTTATATCATGTGTGTATTGCCGATATTAATAGGCTTTGCTTTACCAATTATTCCACTGATATATTGGAGTATAGAGAAGGGATTTTTCATATATGAGGCAAGATTCTATAGCATAATAGCAAATAGCTTTAGTTTATCATTTGTTACCGCGCTAATCTCGATTAGCATTGCAATAAT
>NZ_WQMP01000178.1:0-1647 GCF_013366855.1 Wolbachia endosymbiont of Madathamugadia hiepei | reverse complement strand
TTGAACATACTCGCCATAGATCTCCTATTAACTTTTTAGTTCACATCTTTTCTACGCTTATTTCATATTCTTTACAACGCAAAAAACCTTCTATTTCCAACTCTTTCTTCCTCGGCTAATCCATAGTTAGCGTAAATAAGAGAAATATTCAAAAGCATGCCACAGGAAACGAAAAGTCTATTTGGTGTGGAAGAATTCGAGGAATCAATGGATAATATGCATGAAGCAAAGCAGGTTGATGAAAACTTTGATTTGGTTTTATCGAATATACAAAGCAAGTTAGATACTCAACTGGAAAGAACGGGAAATCCTTCGACAGAACTAGAAGAAGCTTTACACGTCAAGAGTAGAACTAAAGTAACTAGGTCATAATCTATTTGACACTGGATATCTGATACAGTTATTCTAAATTAGGGGTTTTTGCCTCACTATTCTTGGCTGAAAGAGCCAAATTTTTGAGACGATGAAAACTATCAGCACTCTAATTCAAGAAGGATCAGAACTATTATTATCGCATAAAGTTGAGTCACCATGCCTAGATTGCGAAATCATCATGCAGCACGTTCTTGGCGTAGAAAGACCATTCATAATTATGAACTATGCTGATCAGGTGCCGATAGAGAAAGAACAACTATTTTGGAAATTAACGAAAAAAAGAGCAGAAAGGTATCCAATATCGCAAATAATAGGTAATCGCGAATTCTGGAGCAAAAATTTCATAGTTAATCAGCATGTTTTGGACCCAAGACCAGACAGTGAAACAATAATCTTGGCAGTGTTAAAATATTACCCAAACAGAGGACAGGAACTAAAAACCGCAGATTTTGGCACAGGTACAGGTTGCTTACTAATATCCGTACTTAGCGAATATGAGCATGCTGTTGGTATAGGTTTTGAAAAAAGCTTGGAAGCGTATAAGGTTGCCTGTCAGAACGTAAAAAAGCATAATCTATCTAGCAGAGCTAGAATACTTCCAAGTTCGTGGACAGAGTGCAGAGGCTTGTTTGATCTTATAATTAGCAATCCTCCATATATTAAAAGCAGTAAATTAAAAGACCTACAAGCAGAAGTGCAAAAAGAACCGAAAATCGCCCTTGATGGCGGTATTGATGGTTTGAGCTGTTACTTGAGTATTTTTCCAATATTGAGAAAGTGCCTTAAAAAGAACGGGTTTGCAATATTGGAAATAGGCGAAGATCAAAACGATATCGACAGAATAATCCCCTCATATGGGTTATCTTTTCAGGAGTATGCATATGACTTAGCAGGAATGAAAAGATGCATTGTTATGAAACAAGATAAAGAACATAACTAATTTCTTTCTTCCTGAATTCTAGTATCATCCAATAGAAACAAAAAAACTACTTGACAACCTTTGCCGTTACCCTTATCATAGTAGTGAAGCTATTATTTAACTTCCCAATCTGTATAGGTTAAAATGACAAGAGAACTTGTATTTGGCGTACTATTGTTTAATTTTTCGCACTATGTGCACTGCATGTCCTTTTAAAACTTCGGGTTTTAACCTATACAAGCTGAAACGCGCTTATAAGTCGTTTAAGACATCACCCAACGCCGGATTTTAAAATAGAGAGTGGAATAACTAGCTACCTCGGGGTTCTATTGTCTTTTTCCTCTGTCTGGTAA
>NZ_WQMP01000177.1:0-1657 GCF_013366855.1 Wolbachia endosymbiont of Madathamugadia hiepei | reverse complement strand
AGGCAGCTAGTATTCAAATTCTCCCTTGTCTATTTGACGTTCTATACTGTCTTAAACGACTTATAAGCGCGTTTCAGCTTGAAAACCAGAAATTTTAAAAAGACGTAAGGTGTACAGATTGCGAAGATAAACAAATAGCTTCATTATCATTATAAGGGAGTTGGAGGGACTTGTCAAGTAGTTTTTTTGTTTCTATTGGGTAGCTTTTCTCTACTGTTGTCTGTCCGCTTTCTGTGTAGTGAGAATTGGACTGCCAAAATTATATTGACACTAATCATGTACTACTAAATAATTAGCTAATTTGGAGCTTATTTAGTATGCCATGTATTATTGCAGGGAAATATTGTGGAAGAAAGATAGCCACAGGTAAGCATTTAGCCGCACGGCCTACTATGGGAGTTGTCCGAGAAGCAATATTCAACACACTTTTTTCAAAAAAGCCTATTCATAACTCAAACGTACTTGATTTATTCTGCGGAAGTGGCTCTTTTTCATTTGAAGCACTTTCCCGCGGTGCTAAACATGCATTCATGGTAGACTCAGACTATTACAATTTGCAATTGCCTAAGAAAACGGCAGAAAATCTTGGAACTACGGACGATATTACGCTAATTTGCTGCAGCGCTGACAAATTACCAAAACCCATTTCACAATGCGACATAGTTTTTATAGATCCACCTTACAATAGTAATCTGTTCCACTCAACTTTAGAAGGATTAGCTCACTCAGGCTGGCTAAGTGATGATGCATTGATAATTCTAGAGATTAGGAAAAACGAAGATTTTCAGTGCAATAAAAATTTTAGTATAGTATTGGAGCGCACTTACGGCATAGTAAGAATAATTTTTCTTTCCCTATCAACTTAAACTTGCGTATACCTTTCATTTATGAATTTCAATTCTATTTGTGTCAAGCTTTTGGAAACACCACTCTTACGGTAGTTTTCTAGATCAAATTCTCCGTTAAGTTTAACTGAATACCCATGTGCCTCTTGAATAAGTTCATTTTCTTTTTCTTTGTAACTGGTGTATTTTGTTGTACCTTCATTATCCTCACAACAAACTAAATGTTCTTTATGGTCAGTGTGAATATTTTTATTCTCACAAGTCTTATTTTCAGGATCATGTTCAGCACTATATTGCTTCTTAACCTTTCTCCGGATAGATCATTAGGCTTGCCAACAAGTTGTGCTGCTGGTGGAATCACAGTATCACCTTCCCTGCCAACAATTAATACAGGGCATTTCGTATTCTCTACAACTTTCTGTGGATTAAAATCTAATCCGCAATGCCCAAACTAAAAATTCAAAAATTTTGCGGGAAGCCACCTCGTGAAAAGCCCCCTACTCCATGAGGAAAGTTATTAGTTGCACCTTTGAGCAAACTAAAAGAGTTACTGTGAATTAGTGTCAAATGGATACCCTGATCCTCAAATCTTTTTAGAACTTCCGCTGCAACTCCTCCTCCAAGAGAGTTAGTATCTAAAACTATGTTGCTTGGATGTATGCCATCTATAAGCAACTTGTTCACCATTGCCATTCCGGCTTGGACTAATTCTTCCCCATTTGTTAGTCTCTGTGAAAAAAGTTTATCATGAGAAAATAAGGAAAGATGTAGCAAAAACTGGTAGTTTAACTTAGCTACAAATAGAGAAACTA